>DAOVHV010000079.1 GCA_030671645.1 bacterium
CCGCTATCCTTGCGAACGAGGAATCCTTGACCGTCATAGAAGGTCGTCGCCACGAAGTTTGTGCCCAACTCGGTATCACGGGTCAGCGTCCACGTGGTATTGCGAATCAGCACATCCACCTGACTGGTCTGCAAGGCTGTGAAGCGCTCTCCCGCAGTCAGGGGGACAACTTCCATGTCTACGCCCAGCGCAGCGGCGATCGCTCTACCATAGTCAATGTCGAATCCACTGAATTCGCCCGTAGCGGCGTCGAGCGCCCCAAATCCCGGTAGCGCGGCATTGCCGCCAAGGATCAGATATCCGCGCGCCAGCACGGTCTCCAGTGTCGATTGCCCCAGCACACAAAGGGGCACAAATAGAGCCAGTAGTAGTCCGACGAGAATGATACGTTTCAACATAACCTCCTTAAGCTTTTCGATCCGAGTCCTCTTGTTGGCTTTCCTCTTGAACTTAGACGCATTTCTCGCCCCAGGGATCACCTCCATCCCCCCAACCGATCACTCTACTGCGGGAGACGACGCGGCGTCAAGTTTGTGCCGTGACGCGGGAGGGAAGACAGTGGACGAAAACGCTGAACCAATCTGCTGTGAATAGGCGATACGGGCTGCCGATCGTACAGCCAAGCTGTCAAACGACCTGACTTCATTCCCGTGCTAATGCAAGGTTCTTGGTGCAGTGTGACATCATGGGTGCTTGACAAGGACTCGAATCAAACCGGCCTATGGGATTTTTCATCAGGAGCGTGGCCTCTGGCCGACCAGACGACGCGAACATGAGTACGCAAACAAGGAGGTTCTTTCTACATCCCATCCTGGAATCGACGCCCTATTCTCGCTTGAGTTTCCTCGTGAAGTCCAAAGATCTCAGATCGGCTTTGGAATGGCTACCAAGAAACGCGGACGGACAACGTCCATTCGGTGAATCCGGTTGTGTCTACGGTAATCGTGCTTGACGCTGACACAGATGTGCCCAAAGCCAATGTCACACCCATCGTGCTCTGTGCCCAGTCGAACAGCAATCCTGTCGATGTGCTGAAGAAGGTGTCAACTGAGAACGAGAACCCACAACCATAGGGCGGGATGTCGACATCGAGCGACACGACTTCCCAGTAGTCCTGAGGATAGTAAAGATGGCCCTCTGCAATGGCGGTCGCTACCGGTTCGACTAGGAAGCCGAAGTCGGGCGTCGTGATTACGTATTCCGTGGTATTGAGATTGGAGATGCTAGTGAGTGTGGCTCCAGCAATCGTGAACCGAAAGGCGATGCCGTAGATTTCCACGCCGGTGATCGTGTTTCCGGTGCGCAACAAGTTCGTGTACACCGACAAGCATCCGAACTCCGTTTCCAACGAAGGTGTGAACACGTAGCTTTTGGTCTGCAGCGTGTAGATAAAGTCAAGTGTCATGTTGAACGGCAGCCCAAACATGTTCAAGAACGTGAGTTCGATCTCCTGACTCTCGAATCCGGTCTTGGAGAACGTAGTAATGCTGTCGACCTCCGCGCACCCGAATGCGAGAGCGTGGAACTTGAACTCCTGTCCCGAGAACGACAATGGCGGAAGATCGACGGTCGGATCGGTCTCGAAAGTTTTCGAAATCAGTGTCGAATCGGGCTGTGTCGTTACTGCATGGAACGTGATTCCTGACAGATCGGCGCCGATGAACGTGTTGCTCTCGAAACTGACCATACCAGACAGGATGTCGCCGGCGATGCTGAATACCCATCCGTAGTTGGCGGAATCAGTCTGTGTGGGACCGGTGGCGGCCCCGTACAGTCCCAGGGTGATCATTCCAAGATCGAGACTTAGATGGCCTTGTGAATATAAGAACGTGCCCGCTTGAGGTTCGAATAGTATCTGGCCGTCAAAGTGGACGATGGAAAGATCGGCTTCAAGATTGAATCCCTGCCACAGCCAACCATCAAACAGGAAATCGGAAACGCTGGAAATGGTGACGAAACTTAGACTAAGTCCTACATCGAGAGTGGATTGAAACGAGTGGAAGGGATCGGACTGCTGTGGGGAGATGCCGATCTCAGCTTCCCAGCTTCCGGTGAATCCATCACTGCCAAAGGCAGCGCCTGCAAACCACAAAACGATGATGCCAAAGACTAAGTATCGAGCATTCACAATCGTCTCCCCCTCGATGTGTGTTTCGTCAGTTGCATAAAATCCTTGCCCATCTCATTCACTTGTCCCACTGTAGATTCCTCCTGACCCTAGCGGGTTCGCGGAACTCTCGACACGGTCCACGACCGCATGACAGGGGAAACCTATCACCTGCTGAGTCTGCGTACGTCCCCGATCCGGTTGACACAAGGGGAATGCCCTTACGCTGTATTGATCGAGAAACACAAGAGAAGTAGACTCCACGCATGCGACGATTCTTGATTCTAGGACACAAGGCCACCGTTGAATCGGACTTCACGCTCAACGATCTTCCCGGCGCCGCCGGGCGATTGGACGTGCTGTGCCGAGCCATCGGAGCAACCTTATTCCTGTCACATGACATACGCCGGGATGTGGAAACGAACCTGCTGCTGCAAGACAGCGTGCATATTCGGATCAGTGGAGAGCTGGTGAAACGGCTCAATCCGGACGAACGATCAACTGCCGCCTTGATCAAGCATGCTCTCAAGGCACTGGACGATGCATCCTCTGACGAAGAAGTGCAGAGCACGCCGGGGATTTTCGTGGCGCAACGATCCCTGTCCGATGTCATTGATGGGTTTCTGCGCGAGAATGCCGAGCCCGTTGTGCTGCACGAAGAGGGTGAGCCGGCGGAAACGTATTCCTTCCCCGGAAACCCGGCCTTCATTCTGTCTGACCACACGGAATTCACGGAAACTGATCAAGTCTTGCTGGCCGACTTCCCTCGGATTTCGCTGGGGGCGAAGGCACTTCATACCAGTCAAGCTATCACCATTACCCACTACTTGCTCGATCAGCGGGAACAGGATCTAAACGCCGATCTCGTTCTGGCCCACAAGGTGTGGGGCGAGCCCAAGGCACAGCTCATCATCACATTGCTCGAGGATTTCGACATCCCCGTCAACAGGATGATGCATGTTCCGCCGTCCCTTTATCCGATGGCCTTGGATGGATTGGCAGAGGTGCGCATCATGGTTCATGCACGCGACTTGGCCAGGGCAAGGCGCATTATCGCCGATTACTTCGAAGAACCTTGTGAAGAGTAATCGCCGATTACTTCGAAGAGCCTTGTGAAGTGCAATCGCTGATTACTTCGAAGAACTCTGCAAAGAATGATCGCCCAGCGTGTGAACCGCGCAGCCATACTGAGGTAAGTTGACATGGACATCGAACGTGAGTGGAACGAACAGCGAGAAACGATGGTGCGCCGAGATCTCCGCGATCGCGGCATCCAGGATGTTCGTGTTTTGACTGCGATGTCGATGGTTCCGCGTCACCGGTTCGTTCCCCCCGAATACCAATACGAGGCCTATGCAGATGCGCCGCTTCCCATTGGAGGCGAGCAAACCATCTCCCAACCATACATGGTGGCTTTGATGACCGAAGCGTTGCGGTTGACGGGCGGAGAACGGGTGCTGGAGATTGGAACAGGATCGGGATATCAAACAGCCGTTTTGGCTGAGATGGGCGCCGATGTTTGGACGATCGAACGATCTGCGACGCTTTCCGTAAACGCTGACGTCCTCCTCCAAAGCCTGGGATACGAATCCATTCAGTGTTTCGAATTGGACGGCACATTGGGATTGCCATCTGAAGCCCCGTTCGATCGCATCCTTGCCACCGGCAGCCTGCCCGATGTACCGAAATCGCTTCTTGGCCAATTGATCGAAGATGGCATTTTCGTGGGGCCGATCGGCAGCTGGTATAGCCAAGAATTGGTGCGAATTGTGTACCATGCAAACCAGTTCAAGCGCGACGTGTTGTGTGCGTGTCGATTCGTACCGCTGATCGGCGAGGATGGATGGCAACACTAGACACGACCCATATCAACCAGGAGGAACGACCATGAACATCATCGACTTGCGAAGCGATACAGTTACCCAACCCACCAAGGCCATGCGGGACGTGATGGCGATTGCTCCGGTTGGCGATGATGTCTATGGCGAAGATCCTACTGTTCGCCGGCTCGAGGAGCGGATGGCAGAGATCCTTGGCAAAGAGGCCGGCTTGTTCATTGCCTCGGGGACGATGGGCAACCTCGTTGCCCTGCTGGCACATGCCGGGCGGGGCGAGGAAATCATCCTCGGCGATTGTTCGCACAACTTCCTCTACGAGGGCGGCGGCAGTTCGGCTCTGGGAGGCATTCACCCACATATTCTGCCCAACCAAGACGATGGGACATTGGATCTGGAACGAATCCGGCTCGCCTTGCGCAATCCCGACGACTCGCACGCGCCTCGAACGCGGGTGATCGTGTTGGAAAACACCCACAATCGCTGCGGTGGCATCGCCTTGACGGCCGATTATTGCAATCAAGTGGCCGCGCTGGCCGAGGAACGCGGTTTGATCCTGCATCTTGATGGGGCCCGTCTCTTCAACGCGGCCGTTGGATTAGGCTGTCCGGTGACCGATCTGAGCGAGCCTTTCGATTCGGTGACGGTCTGTCTGTCCAAAGGCCTCGGTGCGCCGGTTGGTTCGGTACTGTGCGGATCTCGTGACTTCATCCGCGAGGCGCATCGCATGCGAAAACTGGTTGGCGGTGGTATGCGCCAAGTCGGCATTCTGGCTGCGGGCGGGCTGTATGCGCTCGATCATCATCTCGATCGGCTGGTCGAGGATCATGAGAATGCGGCCGTTCTCGCTCGAGGAATCGACGAGATCGACGGCTTGTCTTGCCCGCAAGCCCAACCACCGGCAACGGGTGCATGGACTAATCTGGTGTACTTTGCGGTCGATGGTGCCGCCATCGGACGCCCTCAATTCAACGCGATTGAGTTATCCAAGCAGTTGAAGTCCCGTGGGGTCCTCGCTCACGCTCTCGCAAGCGATGGCAAGGAGATCCGCATGGTGACCCATCTCGATGTCAGCTCATCAGACATCGAGACTGCTCTGACAAAACTTCGGTCTTGTCTTTCCGGGACGTAAGTCCCACTTCCCCCTGAAACACGTCGGTTACGAACACCGTCGATGCTCTTCGAAACGGTGAGAGCAGCGCCTATCTTCATGGCACCGGGTGGTGTGCGGAACTCCCAGAGTAGCGGGAGGCCCCTCATGTCCGGTTCATCGACCTTTATAGAAGAGGGGGGAAGCGATGAAAGGGCTAGCGTCTGTACTCTTAGGAATTATCTTGATGGGGGTCGCGGGAATCGCGGGGCCGCTCGAACTGGGCCTCGGAGTCGGGCCTTCGTTTACGTCTCTGGATTCGTTCAATGAATCGATCGGTGCCTTCAATACACTGATCGAGCACTTGAACGAGACATTCGACGTTCATCCCGATGTCGAAGGCACGGTCGCTCCAATGCCTTCTATGGGCACAGGATTGTATCTGTCCGCTGCCGAACAGTATTGGCTGACAGATTGGTTTGCTTTGGGTGCCCATGTTGAATACATGGGATCGTCCAGTGCGACGGCCGGCGTCTACAAAGGAAGCGAAGACTCACAGATCAACCTGTTGTATCGCTCGCACGTTGTCGGAGTGGTGCTGGGCGGAGACATTACGTTCGTCGATCTCGGACTTCGCTTGGGGGCCACCGGGGGTGTGGGGTACTTCTACACAATCTTGGATCGCAACGTGATC
>DAOVHV010000155.1 GCA_030671645.1 bacterium
AATTGGGCTATTGCGCCTTTGGCGCAACAGGAGCGTCACGTCCGCCTATTCCGCTTTACCGGAACAGCAGCCGTTAATCCGCCTGCGATTCCGGCCTTGATGGAACAGCAGCCACTAATCCGGCTTTACCGGAACAGCAGCCACTAATCCGGCTACTCCGACTTGTCGGAGCAACAACAGCGTCCAATTCGGTTATTCTGCCAGGAACAGCGACCGCCAATTGGGCTATTCCCCAAGGAACAACAGCATCCAATCCGGTTACTCCGAAGGAGCAACAACAGCGTCCAATTCGGTTATTTAGGAGCTCGGCGCGCGATTCGCCAGTAATCCTGAACCGTTTGGATGAGGCGCTCGAAGTCCTTGGAGTCGACTGGCTTGGTCATGAAACTGGCGGCCCCACTGTCGTACGCCTTGACCATGTCCTCTTCACGTTCAGAAATGGTCAAAACGATGACGGGGATACGGCGCAGTCGCTCGTCTTCCTTAATCTTGGCCAAGACTTCCAACCCATTGATCTTGGGCAAGTTGATGTCCAGTAGAATCAGATCCGGGCGTGGTGTGTCTTCGAACTCACCCTTCTGTGCAAGCGCATCGAGCGCCTCCTCGCCATCTTGAGCGAAGTACAGCTCGCACTTCAGATCGCTCTTTCGCATGGCTCGCTTGATGATTGTGACGTCATCAGGGTTGTCTTCGACAACCAGAACTTTCATTTTTTCAAGGTTATGCATGTGTTTCCACCTCTCTTGCTCGGGGGATGGTAAAGTAGAAGGTGCTTCCTTTGCCAACTTCCGACTCTACCCAGATTGTGCCGCCATGTTCCTCGACGATCCGTCTGCAAATCGCCAAGCCAGCGCCTGTGCCTTCGTAGTCCTCCCTCGGATTGAGCTTTTCGAAGATTCCGAACACGCGTTCTTGGTATCGGGATTCGATCCCAATACCATTGTCCTCTACGAAAAACGTGACCGAGTTGTTGTTGCTGCGTGCATCCTTCTGCCATCCAACACGGATCATGGGAAGCGCCTTATCATTGTACTTGATTCCATTGACGACCAGGTTGCTGAACAGCTCTCCGATCCGAACCCTGCTTCCTCGCACCGGGGGCAAGTCTCCTGCAACCTGGAGATTGACGCCACGGAGGCGAATCTCCAGATCTTCTCGAATCTCTTCCAACATACGCTGCGTGTTGATGCGTTCGAACGATTTGGTGTCCATGTGAATGCTGGCCAGTGACAACAAGTCGTTGATCAGTTGGCGCATCCTGGCCGACGTGCGCTTCAGCGTATTGAGATAGTCCACGCCTTCTTTATCGAGCTTGTCCTCGTAGTCTTCCAGCAAGAAGCTGCTGAACGTCTCGACGGTGCGGAGCGGCTCTTTCAAGTCGTGCGATACGACGTGGGAAAACTCCTCCAGCTTCTCATTGCTGCGCTCGAGATTGCGCGTCTTTTCGCGTAGGCTTTCTTCAAGTTGTTTCAATTCGGTGATGTCGATGTAGTGATCGATCCGTCCGCCTTTGTAACGATCGGTTTCGATGGGGATGGATCGGTACTCGAGAATGCGCTCTGCGCGGCTTAGTGTTGGTCGGACGTGGCACACGATGGAGTCGATTCTCTCTCCCTTGTCGATGGCTTCTTCCATCACCTTGGACAAGGCCTGGGCATCCTCGAATGCTCCCACGTAACGAGACAGCGCGCTCTTGGCATCAACGCCGATTAACCGATCGCGATCGATACCGAAAAACTTGCCGATGGTGGCGTTGGCCCAGATAACCTCGCGCTTGCGGTCAGTCATGATGATGCCGGAATCCAACGTATCGATGGAATCCTCAATCAGACGGCGATGAGGTGCTTCGGTCTCCATGATCTGGCGCTCCAGTTCGGCTTCGGTAGAGCGGTCGCGAGCTTCCATGATGGCCAAACGCTCGTTGACTCGTGATCCTCGGATTTCCACGGGGAAACTCTTGCGATCCTCTGACACGAACCGCGTTTCAATGCCGCGGACCTCGCCACGATCGAACAAACGAATGAGTTCCGTCTTGATTTTGGTTGTTTCACTGGGATGAACGTATTCCGAAAGCTGAAGCGATCGACGTGTAGGATGCCCGATGGTCGTTCGTGAAGCTTCATTGCGTCGCACCACTGAACCTTCCCGATCAATGAAATGAAGGATGTTCAACGCCGGTTCGAACAGGTCTTCGTCGTAGCGATCCTTAAGCGACCGCGGCTGCTGCCACATCGCGCGCTTGGCTTGCCTGCGCTCATTCAACCATCCGATGAGTCCGCCTACAGCCATATAGGAGAGAGGGAAAGCAATCAATGAAACAATTGCCGGGCCTTCGTAAAACAGAAGTAAGGCTAGTCCGGTGACCGAAATTCCTGCAGCGACCAGAAGCGCTCCACGTAAGCGGAGCGTACGTGTACCGAAGAGAAACGGGAAAGCAAATGCGACAAAAACAACCGGTGTGAGCGCGATGCCCATTTGATCCATCACGATACTCACAACCAGTGCAACAACGTAGGATACGCTGCTAATAATTGTACGTTCCGTAGAATTCAGTCCGCTAGCCAAAATCCACCTGTCCTTGAACGCGTGTCAGAGCAGGCTCGTGTGATGCATGCCTAGGACCAACATAAGAACGTAGCGCACGCGGAGAAAGGACACCGGTCACCTGGGGACGGGACGTTGTTCAAGAACGTCCCGTTAGATGATGAGATTGGGATTTGCGCCGGACAGGAATGGCTCTACAATCTTTTGCAGATACGGTTCCCGCAAGATTATGATTTTCCGACTTTCGATCGCGATGATGCCACGGCTTTCCAGCTCGGACAACGTTCGGATGGCCGTCTTAGAAGAAACGCCTGCCATCTCGGCGAGTTCGGCGCGGGAAAGCTCGACGCCGCTCTTTCCAAGGAGTAGAAGCAAGCGTGCCAAGCGCTCTTTACTGGATGAGTACGAGCGTTCCGCCAGTTTGTTTTGGAACGCCTTCAGCTCTTCGGACAGACGTTCGTAGAAACGGAAAATCGTCTTGGGATGCCGTTCGAGGAAATAGAAGAAATCCCCACGTTCAATGAAACCCACCGTCACCGCGGTGAGGGTTTTGGAATAGGCATTGTGGCTGCCCTTGTCGAACAAAGTCGTTTCACCGAGGATCTCTCCCGGGCCGACGATCTTAAGAATCTGACTTTTCGCACGCATACTCCGCTTCACAAGCTTCACCATGCCGTCGAAGATCAAATAGAAGCCGAATGCAGGCGCACCTTCTTGAAAGATGATTTCTCCACGTCCGTAATTGATTGATCTAACGGTTTCGCGAAGCTTTTCCAATTCCTTGTTCTTGAGATCTGAGAAGATGCGAAAGTCCTTGAGATCGGCCATACCTACCCCCTCTGGCGATATCATCGCTCGAAAATGAAACGTCTGTCCCCCCTGCTTCTGTTCTCTCATCACCCGTTGTCCGGGGTCAGACGTCCAGGATTGTAACCGATATTACAAAGGAAACCAAGGCTTTGACGCCATTCTCCCATTACTTCCACAGCACATTCGAGGTGCCGACTATTCTCGTCATTTGACGTTTGCGGAACGTATC
>DAOVHV010000102.1 GCA_030671645.1 bacterium
AGAAGATCACTCCATGCGGGCTAAAGCCGTCGCCCACCCGAATATCGCCCTCGTCAAATACTGGGGCAAGGCGGACGTGGAGAAGAACCTGCCGGCGGTGGGATCGATCTCCATCACCCTCGACACCCTCACGACGACGACGCGGGTTCGCTTCGACTCCGATCTCGATAGCGACCGACTGGTTCTCGACGGCCGACCGGCTTCCGATGAGCGCACCGCCCGAGTCCGTTTCTGCCTCGATCTTTTTCGGCGGCGCCGCCACGATCTTCCGCCCGCGCTTGTAGAGAGCGAAAACTCCTTTCCCACGTCGGCCGGTCTGGCCTCTTCGGCGTCGGGATTCGCGGCGCTGGTCACTGCGGTCAACGCGCTGCTGGATCTACCGATAGGCTTGGACGAGCTGGCAGAAATCGGCCTTGTGCTTGATGAATTCGGCGGCGGGACCTTCCTCGTTCGCGAATTTCCGCAAACGTTGGCCGATTATCAGTCTATGCGTGGGTTCCAGGAGATGGCCGAGTCCTTGACGGATGTATTGATTGCTGAAGGCGACCTCAAGGACGCGCTTTACGACCGGTTACTCAGTCAGATGGCGTGCAGTGCCGCCATCAAGGCCGGGGAGCCGATCCCTTTGGTGGAAGCGCAAGAACTTCTGGAGGAACTGATGGAGATGGAGAATCCCTATACCTGCCCGCATGGACGCCCCGTCATCATCAGTTACGCCAAGCATGAACTGGACAAGCGGTTCAAACGAGCATAGATCGACCCTCGATGGATTCGTGCAGATGATGACGCTACCTCGTCTGCTGATGCGGCGTCGTCATCATCAGTTACGCCAAGCATGAACTGGACAAGCGGTTCAAACGAGCATAACTGAAGCCGATGCTGTTTTTGCGCGGCGGATGACGCTATGTCGTCTACTAACGACACGTCATCGTATCGGCGATGCCAAGCACAAGCTCGACAAACACTTCAAGCGGACGTAGTCGGGACCAGCACGCGCAATGCCTGCGGCAACGCCCGGACTGTAAACGAGTCGCTGGGAAGGCGATACGGCTCACCATCTACATGTGCGATCAGCTTGTTGGGAGAAGAGATGGTCACCTCGCTTGCCTGTCGATAGGTCACATTCTTCCAATCGACATGTTTCCCGGCGCGAACCTTGGGTAAACGGTAGAGCCTCTCCAATTTGGGATAGTCGCCCAGTGCGGAAATGTCGATGAGCCCATCATCGATATCAGCCTTGGGGGCAAGCTTGAACCCGCCGCCTGCGTAAATCCCGTTGGCAACCCCCACCGATAGACAAGTTAGTTCAAACTGTTCTTCCGGCGTGGACAAGGTTACTGGGAAGGCGCGGAATCGAAAGACCTCCCGCACTGCCGCCGTAATGTAGGCGGGAGCTCCTCGCAGCCGTTCCATTTTGAGCACGTCGCGGGCGACTTGGGCATCGAGCCCGATCCCCAATCCGTTGACGAAGTAGCGATCATCCTCTACCTGCCCCAAATCTATAGTGCGGATGGTCCCGTCGAGGAGCGTGTCGATGGCTTGCATCGGATTGCCGGGGATACCCAGCATGCGGACGAAGTCGTTTCCTGTTCCCGCGGGAATAACGGCCAACGTTGCATCCGAACCCAACAGGCCGTTGGCGACTTCGTTGACGGTGCCGTCGCCGCCCATGGCCACGATATGGGAGAACCCAGCCTCGATTCCCATTTTGGCGACGTCGACCGCTTCCATGGGCTCGTTGGTGAAGTGTAAGTCATACTGGATTTGGCGTCGATCCAGTTCCATCTTGACCTTTGGGAAAAGCTCCTTGCACCGACCCTGCCCGGCAATGAGATTGACGATGAGAAAGTACCTTGATTTGGCCACCATGACTGGATGCTACAACTCCTTCTAGAAAGAAGTCAAGTTCAGTTACGAGAAGCTGCTTCGGATCAAGTCGGTTGTTTCGGTGAAGGGAGTGGCTCGGAGTTTCTTGAGGAAGAAACGACGATGAACGACCCGCGATCGTGTCCGCTTATCGGAGTTTGAATCTCAAGATCGAAATCCTCGGGCGAGCCAAGCAAGGTTTGTACGGTTTGCTGAATGGTAAGTCCCGCGGACCGAAGAGCTCGAAAGACCTCACCTTTCGTGCGCAACTGTGCATGTTTGAAGAAAGCATCCTCGGAGGCATGAGTGATTTGTCCCAATGGACTATCCAACGGCAGCAAGGCAACGATGCAACACCCTCCAGGACGAAGAATGCGCCGTGCTTCGCAAAGCGCAAGATTGAGATCCCTCACGAAGCATAAGGTTGTAATGAAAAAGACGGCATCCATGCACTCAGAATCCAGAGGAACGGCTTCGGCACGCCCGCAAGTGACGTCAATGCCGCGGCCGCGTGCTAGAACCGCCATCGCGTCAGCCGGTTCAATTCCCAAATGGATACCCAGTTCTGATGCAAATCGGCCTGTTCCAACCCCCACTTCCACCCATTGCCCTGGAGGTGGAAGCGAAGCTCGGACAGCGAGAATCTCGGAACGGAAGAGGTTGGGAAACTCATCGTACCAGGCGTCGTATTCCCGAGCGCGGGTCTCGAAAGGATCGTCATGCATGCGATTCCTTGGAGACGATCAGATCGACCAGCGCGTTCCTTGTTTGCAGAAACTTGGGAGACATCCTGTCCACACGATCTCGCGAAGAAAGCTCGGATTTCAGATGGCCGAGAATCGACGCCGGCCGCTCGGACAACACCAGGACGCGATGAGAAAGCACTACGGCCTCTTCCAGGTCATGGGTGACGAAGATCACCGAACAGGCCAACTGCTCGATCACTCCGGCCAGCCAGTCTTGCAGCCGATGTCGGGTTACGATGTCCAGCGCTCCGAACGGTTCGTCGAGGATGAGTGTGCGAGCTCCCGCCATCACGGCCCGCAGCAGAGCGACACGTTGCCGCATGCCGCCGGAAAGCTCGAATGGATAGGATGAGTCGAATCCTTCGAGCCCGAAGATGGGCAGATGCGAACGAATCTTTGATCTGCGCCCCTCTCGAGTCATCCCTTGCAGTTGCATGGGGAGTTCGATGTTTTCAATCACGCGCTTCCAGGGGAACAACAGACTGCCTTGAGGCAAATACCCGGCACGGTCGAGTATGGGGGAAAAGGAACCCGCATCGGCCGGTTCCAAGCCGAGCAGAATCCGTAAGAGCGTCGTCTTCCCACAACCGGAAGGCCCCAGGATGGCAAGAGATTCGGCCTCGTTGAGCGCAAACTCGATGTCATGGAGAACCTCAAGATCCCCGAATCGTTTTGCAAGGCCCGTGACTTCGAGAACCGTACTCACGTCTACTCCTCCGAAGGGAGGAACCGATTGGTGAATGCGGCCAGTGGATCGATGGCGTTCTCAATCAGCGCGTTCTCGAAAGCCCAAGCTGCAAAGCGCTCCCACGTTTCGGCTTTCTGATGTCCCCACTGCAGGAGGTCGGTTTCCGATTGCCCGGACAGCCAGATCTGCGAAGCACGGACAAGCTCCGCATCCAGCTCCGGAGCAAACGCCAGCAACATGCTGGCAGCTGATTCCGGTTCCAATGCTGCGTAAACGTAGCCGCGAGCAAGCGCGCGCGTAAACCGGACGACGATTTCAGGGGCATCGGAGATCATTGCCTCCGAGGTCACGATGACCGGTGTGTAGTAGTCGAGCACATCGGCCAGTTCGGTGAGCGGAATGTAGATGAAGTCGATGCCCTGGAGCTGCGCACGGATGCCTTCCCAACCGTAGAAGATCCAAAAGAAATCAGCGAAATCGCGTTCGACCGCCGTTGGAAAATCAATCATGCCCAAGGTGAATATCTCGACAGTCCCGAAGTCGCCTCCGTGTTGCTCCATGACCGTGCGAATCATCACGGCTTCCAAGTCGCTTCCCCATCCTCCATAGCGAAGGTTCTCGAAGTCGGCCGGCGAAAGCACGCCGAGTTCGGACGTCGCGGCGAATCCGGATGTATTGTGCGGAAACACGGCTGCGATGGAAACAACCGGCACGCCCTGCGCGCGCGCCATGGTGACGTATTCCTGCATGGAAACGGCAAATTCGCATTGTCCGCTGGCAGCCAACTGAATCGACATTGTCGGGCCCGGCTGAACAATCTCGACGGACAACCCCTCCTCGGCGAAGTACCCCAATTGCTGGGCCACCACGATTCCCGTGTGGTTCGTATTCGGAGTCCAATCGAGCGCGATCTTGACGGTTTCATCAGCTGAAACGGCCATGCCGGCCCAAATCATCCAACAAGTAGCGATGGCTAGCCCAAGTGCGCGTCTACTCATGTCTCTTCCTCCTTATCCACGGTGTGACTAGATCGCCGACAGACTCGACGATCTTGAACAGCCCGAAACTCATCACCATCACGATCACAATGGCTGCGAACAATCGATCGTTGCGAAACGATCGCTGTGCCCTGGTCATGTACACGCCGATCCCTGTTGAGCCGCCCAACCATTCCCCAATGACTGCTCCCAGCACGCTATAGGTGGCCGCGATCTTTGCTCCGGAAAGAATCCCGGGCACGCAGGCAGGAATGTATAGGTGTCGATAGCGAGCCCATCGCGAGGCACCGAACGTGTCCAGCAATTCTCGATAAGACGGGTCCACCGACCGGAACCCTTCGAAAGCGTTGACGGCGATCGGGAAGAAACACACGAAGGCGACCACCAGGATCTTGGCCAGAGGACCGAATCCGAACCAGACGATGACGAGCGGAGCGACGGCAATCAGCGGGATGGC
>DAOVHV010000191.1 GCA_030671645.1 bacterium
GAAGCGCAAGCAAACGTGAGAGGTCGCCAGCGTATTCAGTCCAAAGCATGGTGCAGACCGCTTTGAATTTCGCAGTCTTGGCGCGATAGAACCCGGCCGGACGAATGAGGACCTCCAATTCGCGACTTTCCGCCTGCCGGATAGCCTCTGGAGCCAGCATCTTTGCTGCACGCAATGCATCAATGACTCCAGCCGCATTCGTCCACGTCGTACGCTGTGTGAGAATCGCGCCCACGATTACCTCAAACGGGTCCTCTCGACCCGGCCACCAATCCTGGCGACCATGGGCTCGTAGCAGATCCTGATACAGCTTGAGAAGATCGCAGCTCATGCCGTTCATACTGGCAGGATATCGACCGGGAGTTCTGTGTCAATGGATGCCTTGTATTGCACATGAGAATCGTTATCATTTACAAATCATGCTGCTATCCCAACTATCCTGCGGAGTGTCCGCCCGCGTTACCGAAATCGAAGGCAGACACGGTGTGCGACGGAATCTCAATCAGCTCGGGATCCACATCGGAGATGTCGTATCCCTGGCTCGTCGTGGCGCGTTTCGAGGGCCGTTGCTCGTGCTCGTCCATGGTATGCAAGTCGCTCTCGGCCGCGGAGTGGCGAACCAGGTGTATGTCCAGCCCATCGATGTGGAAGCTGGAAAGGGAGATTCACGTGAATGACTTAACGTCCCTGGATATGGTCTCTCGTCTTCGCAGTTCAGGGAAACGGATCACACCCGAACGCAAGTTGCTTCTGCGAATCATCGAACAACACGCGCATCTCGATGCCGAGGAGATCTATCGAATTGCACAAAGAGATCGCCCTCAAATCGGCCTGGCGACAGTCTATCGCACACTCACCCTGCTCAAGAATCTCGACATCGTCCGCGCAACCGACCTGGGAGAGAATCATGGGCACTATGAAGTCCGCTCCGAAGAACACGTACACCTCGTGTGTTCAATTTGCGGATGCGTAACGGATGTTCCCGTACCCAGCGCACTGCGCGCGGCAGCCAAGAAGGAGCAGTTCGCTGTGCAGAGCACTCATTTCGAGATATTCGGAACCTGCCGATCCTGCTCCGACAAACCATCTACGGCTTCCGAGGCAAAGCGTGGCTAGGAGCAACACGCCTCCTCTCAAGATCGCCTTCATCGGTCAGCCCAATTGTGGGAAGAGCACCATTTTCAACCACCTGGTGGGATACAAGGCCAACACGTCCAATCTGCCGGGAACGACGGTGGAATACCTGCGATCCGAAGCCCTGGTGGCGGGACATCACCTTGAGGTGATCGATCTACCTGGAACCTATTCCCTCGTCCCGCTGGACGAAGCCGAGGCACAAACACGAAATTTCCTCGTCTCCGAACACATCGACGCCGTGTTGAACGTGGTGGATGCCTCGTTGTTGTCCCGAAGCTTGGAACTTACGTTGCAGTTGCTGGAGCTGAACGTTCCCGTTGTCTTGTGCCTCAACATGATGGACGAGGCACGGCGCAAGGGCATCGATATCGATGTCGAGGCGCTTTCCCGGCGGCTTGGAATCCCGGTCGCTGCCACCGT
This sequence comes from bacterium, assembly GCA_030671645.1. Taxonomy (GTDB): domain Bacteria; phylum Bipolaricaulota; class Bipolaricaulia; order UBA7950; family UBA9294; genus SPBW01. The sequence continues at coordinate 1,558 of DAOVHV010000191.1, forward strand.
GGCCGTTCGAGGCACCGGGGTCCAAGAAGCCGTCTCCCAAACAATCCGTGCTGCCAAGGGCGACCAAACTCCCATTCCCATGTCCTACAGCGCCGACGTCGAATCCTCCATTCAAAGCCTCGCCGCCCACATCGAAACGGACAGCTCCCGGCTGTTCGCCATCAAGCTGCTCGAAGGCGACACCTTTTTCCGAAACCTGGTCTCGAAGCAACTTCCCAATCTCGAAGGCGCGATTTCTTCTTCACAAGAGGCCATCCAAAGCGCACGCGGCCGTCCAGCGGATCAAGTCATTTCTGCGGAACGGCACGCGCAGGCGATGGAATTGTTCGAAGCCGTCGCGACCGTCGGTCCGCCTATTCGTTCACTGCGCGATCACGTCGACCGCGTTCTCATGCACCGCACGTTCGGTTTGATCGCGCTTGGAGCCATCCTCTACAGTCTGTTCTTCTTTGTCTTCAAGGTGGGGACGGCCATCGAGACGCCACTTATTGGCGGGTTCGACCGAATCATCGAATGGCTGGCCGGCGTTCTTCCACCTAATGGGATCGCGTTTGCCGCCGTGAGCGGATTGTTTCAGGGCATCGGCGGGGGGCTCGGTATCGTCCTGCCATTCTTGGTTCCCTTCTTGTTCGGATTGGCGTTACTGGAAGACATCGGCTATCTGCCTCGGGCCGGTTACTTGGCTGACGGGCTGATGCATCGCATCGGATTACACGGCAAATCGGTTATCCCGTTCATCCTTGGTTACGGATGCAGCGTTCCCGCCGTGATGGCCACTCGAATTCTGGAGAACAAGCGAGATCGATTCGTCACCGCCATGCTCTCGATCATGACTCCCTGCGTGGCGCGCACGACCATCATCTATGGGCTGGTCGGGTACTTCATCGGACCTCATCTCGCCTTC
>DAOVHV010000119.1 GCA_030671645.1 bacterium
CGGTAGGGGCGCACGCTCAATCTCCGCGTTAGACGCAAGCTTCAGCCCAGGAGGATGTACACCCTCCGCTCTTCGGACCCCTAGCACTTTGAGCAGATCTAGCTTCATTCTCCATCCTTCTTCCGAGTTTCGTAGCGATCCAGATGCTGCGAGCGACCAACCTGGGTTGGATCGTCATGCCCCAGCACCATGGCCTCAACCGCTTCTAGACCGTTGACCATTTTCAGCCCCTCAACCGGACCGAGAACGAACACCGCAGTGGCCAGAGCATCGGCCTCCATGCATGTCGTTGCGATAACCGTCGCGCTCGATGACTCGAAGGCCGAGAAGCCTGTCCGAGGATCCATAATATGTCCGACCTCCGCCGACGGATCGAAGTAGCGGTAGTAGTTCCCCGATGTAGCGATCGCTCCGTCGGCGATCTCAAAGGTTGCCACCACTTCCGACTCGTCTTCGGGATTGCGGAGAGAGATCTCCCATTTCGCGCCTCCAGGCTTCCCCCCCATCACCGCGATGTCTCCGCCCGCGTCGATCAGTGCGTGTCGAATCCCCGCTTCGCGCAATTCCGCCAAACCCTGATCGACGATGTACCCCTTGGCAATGCCGCCCAACGTGATCTTCATGCCTGGTTCAAGCTCAACAACCGGGTCGGGGAATCCGGTCCAGGTGATGCGATCGACGCCGAGAAGCTCCATCGCCTCAGAGATAGCAGCGCTTTGCACCTCGGGGTCGAGTTCCCAGAATTGTTCGTCTGCAGTGGGATCATATTGCCACAGTTCGAGAAGAGGTTGGACTGTGATGTCGAAAACCCCACGCGAAACCTCGAAGAATCTCTTCGCCGCAACGAGGATCTCGATCAACTCGGGCGACGGGGCCGTCAAACGGCCGTTTGAGTTCAGGCGAGCTGCTTCCGCTAGAGGATCGTGAATCGAGGCAATTGCTACGACCTCTTCCATTCGTGATAAGGCAGCATCCATGGCCGCGTCGGCATGATCTTCATTGTCCGCATAGACTGTGATCGAGACCCAGGTGTCCATCATCTCACGGCGCTGCAGAAATGGTTGAAGGGCCGGGGTGAACAGAAATCTTTCGACGATGAACGCGCCAACGATCAAAATGACGAGCAGGAGCGGCAACCATCGAACGAATACGCGCTGTCTCCCAATACTCATCTGATTGCCCGCTCCCCCAATCTAAGGCCTGGTTTGCGTAAAGATTGTAGCTGCTGGGAGGAACGCTCACAAGCCATGGACCGGCGGCGGGACGGACCCCCTGGGCTGCCTGGATTTCGACTGGCGATACGCTGGCCCTCTCCTCACACGCGTACGTCGGCGAAGGGGCTTGCTCTTAGGTCCGCCACACCACTACTCGACTTCGATAGGTATACTTAAGGTGTCGGACGCGCCGGAGTCGTCGGTGACGGTCAGAGATACAGTGATGGTACCTGGCGACGGGAAGATGTGCTCGGCAACGGATGTGTTCGCATCGGGGGATCCGTCGTTGTCGAAATCCCACGAGTAGGCCACGATCTCGCCGTCGAAATCCCAGGATAAGGTACCGTTGAACAGCACCAGTTCTCCGGCCGCCGGCTGAGTGGGCATGTACGAGAAATCGGCAACCGGTGGTTGGAACGACGAGGGTGGCGAAGCCGGAGGTGTTGAATCTATGTCAACAAGGATGGCCTGGATGAAGGTGTCTGAGTTTCCGGAATCGTCAGTGACGGTCAGAGAAACATTGAAGGTGCCGGAACTCGGGAACACATACTCTGTAAAGGCATCTGTGGAATCGATGATATCGTCATCATTGAAATCCCAGGCGTAGGCCACGATCTCGCCGTCGATGTCTGTCGACAGCATGCCGTTAAACAGCACCAGTTCGCCTGTTACCGGTTCAGCCGGCGAGTACTCGAAATCGGCCAGCGGTGGCAGTGACGTAGTCGGATGATCCGGAGCTTCCGCTGAACCGACAACAATTTGAAGCATGAGCGTGTCCATGCTGCCGGCATTGTCGGTAACCGTAAGCGAGACGTCATAGACACCGTCTTTCGGGAAGCTGTAGTCGACGATAGCCGCGGTGGAGTCCGTTTCTCCGTCTTCGTCGAAATCCCACGCATACGAGGTGATCTGTCCATCCGGATCCGTGGAGAGGGTGGCGTTGAACAGGACGATGGCACCCGCCTCCGGTTCCACTGGTAAGTACGAGAAATCGGCGATGGGTGGAATTATGCCGGTTGGTGGGGGCGCTTGAGAGCCGACTTCAATGGCCATGGTTACGCTGTCCGAGTTCCCGTCGTTGTCCGTCACGATCAGGGTTACGTTGTAAAGCCCGGCAGCTGCAAAAGTGTATTCGGCGATCGGGGCAGTGGAGTCAATAGCTCCGTCGCCGTCGAAGTCCCAGGCGAACGATTCGATGAGACCGTCCAGGTCAAGTGACGAGGTGCCATTGAAGATGATGACGTCTCCCGGCTCGGGCGCCGTCGGGAAAATCAGGAAAGTGGCGATCGGGATCTGAGTGGTTGCCGGGGGACTGACAAGCTCCTGAGGCTCAGCGACAACGACGATGGAATAGGTCACGGTGTCGGAATGTCCGCCATCGTCTGTGACTGTCAACGAGACGTTGTAGGTTCCTGGAGCGGGAAACACATAGGAGGCAATGCTCTCGGAGGCGTCGATCTCTTCGTTACTATCGAAGCCCCAGGCATAAGTCATGATCATTCCATCGAAGTCCGAGGAGGCCGTTCCATTGAACAACACAGTTTCGCCGGTTTGCGGCTGAGCGGGCATGTACGAGAAATCGGCCACCGGTGGCTGGAACGAAATACTGGAGTCGATCCTCGCTTCTCCCAATACCGTCACCGGATAGAAGATGGTGTCTTCATTGCCCGTATCGTCGACCACCGTCAGGGAGACATCGAAGGTACCCGGTTGCTGGAACGTGTATTGGACGATCGAATCGGTCGAATCGATGATGCCGTCCCCATCGAAATCCCAGGCATAGGATACGATGATGCCGTCAAAGTCGAACGAATAGGTCCCGTCGAACGATACGAGCATCCCCGCGATCGGCTCCTCGGGCTCGAAGAAGAAGTCGGCTGTGGGGGGCTGGAAGGTGATGATGACCTCACGCTCGCGGATGAATCCGCCGAACGAGACAGGCAACGGTGCCTGCGCTCCGATGACGATCGTTACTTCTTCCGCGGTCGTGAATTCGAATCGATCGGGCAACGAGTTCGCATCGATGGACACGGAGTAGGTTCCGGGAAGGATATCAGCGATGGTGAAAGCTCCCGACAGATTCGTGTAGGCATCGGAACTATCGCCATCGGCGTCTGATTGCACGATGACGCGTACTTGGGCGAAACCACCTTCGTCGGAGTCTCGCGTTCCGTCCTTGTCGATGTCCTCGAATAGGTCGCCGGATACCACGACCACCGGCAACAGTGGGATGTTGACCCAAATCGTTTCTCCAGCGATCACTGTAACAGGAATCGGCGTGCCTGCGGCGGCACGGAGAGGAAGTTGATCCGGAGAGATCGTGTAAGTACCGGGATAGAAGGGCGGGAGCCGGAAGTATCCGTCGGCGTTGGTAGAGACCTCGGACTGTCCTGCTCCGATCACGATGGTGCCGACCGGCTCGTCGTTCAACCCGTACAGGCCGTCTCCGTCGCGGTCGATGAAGGCGCGGCCTTCGATGCGACCTTTGGTGACCATGAAAGGGAGGGGAATCGTCACGTTGGCGTTGAAAGCGATTCCCCATCCGAAGCTGATCTCGGTTGCGTCATGGCGATCCCAGGAGATCGATCCGTCGAACACGATATCCAGATCGTCCGTGAACTGGATGTGGAACGAGCCGGACAGATCGAAGTCGTCTCGTGAATTCCGAAACGTGATGGATGCCTCGTGCAAAGCAGTTTCGGGTCGAAAACGAATCGACAGATCCGAGGACGAAGCCAGCTGCGTATCGGTGACTACGTCCATGCTTCGTGCCTGCGTCAGTTGAAAGAACAAGTAGAACTGGTCGACGGCCAAGCCGACGCCCTCGGAATAGGTCGTCGTTTGCACGTGAGAGCCGAGCACATGATCGACTTGTTCCAGCACCTTTCCTGAGAGCGAGTAGGGAAAGACTCCACTCGTTTCAGTGATCCTGACGGATAGCAGCGTGGTCAAGTCCGACTTCTGTGAAAGGTCGGCGTACCTGTCCCAGGAGAAATCAATAGTCGATGCCAGCGTGGGGCCATCTTCCAGAGGAGTGGCCGTGAGATTGAACCCCAAATCGTCTTGGATGCGCGTCGGCTCCAGCGGATTACGGCTGACGTTGTCCCATTCGTGGGACAACGAGGCGCTCAGCGAGAGCGCGGAGGGCCGTAGGCGGTGCGAGACCTCGATTCCGGC
>DAOVHV010000067.1 GCA_030671645.1 bacterium
CCCCCCAACCCGAGAATCAGGTCGTTTCCGGCCGTACCATACAGAACGTCGTCGCCTTCGGTTCCATAAATGATATTGGTGACGCCATAGCGCTCGTAATCACTGGGGATGGCTGACACTTCCTGCGGGGGAGCCACTGCCGTGTACAAAGCGGCGAACAAGTCTTCAGCCGCTCCGACGGCATAGTATTGCCCTCCTGTGATTCCGGCGATCTCGGCAAGCTTCTCCTGAACGTCAAAGCCGACGTCCAGTCCGACGATGTGCAGTTTGATGGGAGGATCGAGCGTGCCCAGCATATGTGCCACCACGGCTGGATCTCCTCCACACGTCTCTTCCCCGTCCGTAATCAGTATGATGGCACTTTCGCCTTCCAGTCCCAGCAGTTCGTTGGACGCGGCCACCAATGCATCGGCGATCGGCGTTTTGCCCAGTGCTCGCAGGCCGAGAATCGCGTCGATGACATCGGGGCTGTTGGCGGCATCATCCGGCAGCACGGGGAATAAGAGTTCGATGTCCTGACAGCTGGCGACTTCATCATTCTTATCGATTTGATGGCCATAGACGAACAAACCCGCTCGATCAAGGGTTCCCACCACTTCGAGCAGGTCGATCAAAGCTCCTTTGGCCACGTTTAACCGCGTATCCTCACCGAACGTCTTGTTCATGCTGTTCGACGCATCGAGGATGAATACGAGGTTATCTACAGCGCCGGCAGTCAAAGCCACCATTGAGGCAAGACAGACCACCAGCAACAGAATTCGGTTTCGCATCCTGTACCTCCTTGACGATTGATCCAACTTCCGAGTGGATTCTAGCCGATTAGGGGGCCAGGGATCTGTGATCTGGATTACAGTTTCGCACTATGAGGCGCCTAAGTTCGCTACTGTAAGACGCCTAAGAATGGGAGCGAAGGATTTCGAGAAGCTCTCTTCGTCTGCCGGTCGGGATCAAGGCATGCAGTTTCCCCTGATGGCACCGGCCGCAACCGAGGATATCACCTCGATACTCAAGTGCCACATAGCCCTCTTCGGGACCGGAGAAAGGAATTCTCTGTCCCAGCAGGAGCTTTCGAAGATCCTCGAGTTCGACGCTGACTTTCGATCGGGAAACGTGAGGTCCGAGGGCGGCTAGAAAAACGCTGGTCGGCTTGAATCCCGCATGGAACTTGCGTCCGATTCGAAGGCCCATGGGTCGTGCCGAATAAACGCCGGGAAGTGGCGCGCCTGTTCCCCCCCAGATTTCTTCCTTGCTGGCCTCGATCGTGAGGTCGCGCATGAAGGGCTCGGGAACCCCGAAATGCTGTAAATAGAACGCTGTAATCTCTTGTTTAAGCTCGGACGATGCGGGCAACGAACCCACCTCCACTGTCGAGATGATGCGGATAGGCGCGAACGCAATGCTGCATCTCCGCTGGGAACGGCTTACCGAGCCATTCCGTGAGTCCCGCGGAGGTTTCGACCGGGATTTCAAAGGGGAGAATTCTAGCGGCTCGCTCTTGCAGTAGGTGGGCCACCACGGCTTCGTTTTCTTCAGGTGCAAATGTGCAGGTGGAATAAACGAGGAGGGCCTTGGGCGCCAGCAGGTCGAAGGCTTGGACGATGAGCCGCTTCTGCAGTCGGGCCAATCGGGCAATGGTTCCCATAGAGGCACCATTTTGGAGCGATGACACCTTCCTGAGTGTTCCTTCCGCCGAGCAGGGCGCGTCGACGAGAACACGATCGAATTTCGTACCCATGGGGAAGTTCTCGCCTTGGTAAGCAGTGATCAGGGTATTGAGAACGCCGAGTCGATTGATGTTGGCGAGCAAGGACATTTGCCGGCGTCCATTGGGTTCATTGGCGACCAGCGTCCCCCGATTCTGCATTCGAGCGGCGATGAACGTTGTCTTGCCTCCCGGTGCTGCACACAGATCCAGAATCTTCTCCTCGGGCTGCGGATCGAGCGCCAGCACCGGCAGCGTCTGAACGGCCTCTTGCGCGTAGTACAAACCCAGCCAATGCTCAATACGTCGTCCTGGGGGTTCTGCAATCTCAAAGAGTTCTTCGGTCCACTCGTAGGAAGCAATGTCTACTCCTGAAGCCACCAGCCTTTGTTGAAGGTTCGAAGGAGCAATCTTCAGAGTGTTTGCGCGAACCACATGGGGAAGTGGCGATCGTGCGGATGCGAGAAAGGCGTCCCAATCATCCATGATCGAGCGATAGCGTAGCAGGTTACTGTGCTCCATCGGGTTCTTCTTCCAAGCGTTTGGTGAGGTCGAAAGGTGTATCCATGAGTTCTTATCCTCGGATGCAGGCAACGACTTGATTCACGATTCGTTGGTTTCGAACTTGACCGTCGCTCTCCAATTGGACAGCAACGGAATCGAATTGAGCAGCGGTATCGGCGTCCTTCATGAAGGTGATGTTGATCCAAAGGTTGAGAAGAGAGGAGCTCATGACGGCCACGACGGCGGCGACACTGCCGCCCCCGGAGTCGGAGCCGAAGAGGAGACGGCATTGAGATACTCGCCGATCGTGGCCTCGCGGAGCGTCGACATGCTATCCCGAACGTTCCCAGTATACGCGAACGAGTTGAGCATCGTGGGCGTGCTTGATGGTCAGGTCGCCTTTACAAGCGCCTTCGATGGCCTTGCCGATGCGCATAGCCAGATGGCTGTCGGTGGTGGCGATTTCCGTAGTGTCTGTTCCCTGCTCAATCCACATGATGCGTTGAAGCGGCCGCTGCGCTGCAGCGGATTGCGATTGGTTGCTGGCGATGTTGAGGATTTCTTCTCGATGGCGATCCAAATAGGGGCCACTGAGGTACAGCAATCCCGCAGGAAGGTGGTCAATCTCTCTTCGACAGGCGGGGCAATGGCTGGAATGAGTCTTCTGCGTGTCGTTGGCCTCATCCCCTTGTTGCCATCGACCATTCCGATAGATCAAATGGCAACGAGGGCATTCTGTAGGTTCCGGATATTTTCGATTTTCGTGATAGGGGTTGGAGCTTTTACCGCCGATGCGTCCGCGTTTCTCGCCTTCTGCCATTCCCAATCACCTCTCCCCATAGATGCTACACAGGTTGAACCAACGGAAAAGGGGCAACAGAGTCATCGTTGCCCCCATTCTCAAAACCAGAAGTAGTTCTAGGTCTTCTTCTCTGCCAAAAGTTTCTCAAGGTAAGCGATCGCTTCTCCAACAGTGGAAATCTTCTCGGCTTGCTCATCGGGAATCTCGATACTGAATTCGTCCTCAAATTCCATAATGAGTTCAACCGTATCCAAAGAGTCAGCACCAAGATCTTCGACAAACGAAGACTCGCCGGTAATCTCCCCTTTGTCCACCATCAGTTGATCGCAAATAATCGCTTTGACCTTCTCCGAGACGTCGCTCATAACGAATGAACCTCCCTCTTTTAGCCTGTTTTAGGGATACATCCCCCCGTTCACTCCGAGTACCTGTCCAGTTATATAGGATGCCTCATCGGAAAGCAAGAAGCAGACCGCGGCTGCTACTTCGTCAGGAGTTCCTACACGTCGAAGCGGGATTCGATCCAGTATCGAGTGAATAATCGCCTCGGGCAACACGGCCGTCATCCCCGTCTCGATGAACCCTGGTGCGACCACGTTAACTCGAACGCTGCGTGACCCAAGCTCCTTGGCCACGCTCCGGCATAGCGCGATGATGCCGGCCTTTGACGCAGCGTAGTTTGCCTGGCCGGCGTTTCCCGTTTCGCCGATTACCGATGAAATGGCGACGATCGAACCGGCGCGCTGCTTGACAAATTGGCGTGCTGCTGCGCGGATGCAGTTATAGGTTCCGGTGAGGTTCACCGCCAGCACGTCGCTCCACTCCTCTTCTGCCATCCGGAGGATGAGCTGGTCCCGCGTGATCCCTGCATTGCAGACGAGATCGTCGATCTTGCCGTAGTCGTTGATCACGACCTCAATGGCATGCCGTACCTGTTCATAGTCCGAAACGTCGGCCGCCAGGAACCGGAATCGATCCAGCTCCTGCTCAAGCGCGGTGCCCGCCTCCCGATTGAGGTCGATGCCGACGACGGTGGCGCCCTCAGCGAGGAGCTTCTCACTGATCGCCCTTCCTATCCCCTGAATCGCTCCGGTGACAACGCTGATGTGCTGATCAAACTCTTTCATTTGTGGCCTCCTCGAAGGTCAAGAACCGGATCGGTGAATCAGACCGGCGCCCCAGTCGGGTGAGCACCTCGCCCGAGCTGACTTCAATGGCCGTGTCAACTTTCAACCGTTCTAGTTCGCTTGAGACATCGACCCAACGTACGATGGCGGTAATCTGCCGGCAAAGCAATTCTTTGAGCGCCTCGACATCATCCTCGGTGTGACCGCTGACTCCGGAAATAACGGGAATCCTTGGGGATACGAACTCAAGCGTCTGCAAGACGTGGGACAAAGCTTCTTGAGCCGGTTGCATCAGCGGTGAATGAAACGGGCCGGAAACATTCAGGGGGATGCTCCGCCCTCCCGCTGCTTCGGCTTGCAGCATGACATCCTGAACAGCTTTGTCAGGCCCTGAAATGATGATCTGCGCGCGCGCGTTGTGATTGGCGACAACGGCTTCTGTTTCGGCACACATCCGCTCAACGGTTTCGAGATCCAGCTTGAGGATGGCAGCCATTGTCCCTCGAACTTGGTTCATCAAGCGACCGCGTTCGATCACTGCCCGCATAGCATCGGTGGAATCGAGGACTCCGGCGCTGACGAGGGCCGCGTATTCGCCCAGCGAATGACCGGAGACGCAATCCGGATTCCACCCGGCCGCTTTCAGCAATTGCTCGCGGCTTAGGCTGTCCAACAAGAGAGCCGGCTGGGCGGCGTCCGTCTGCGCCAATCGGTCGATCCGGCCGGATCTGATCCAATCTTTCAGCGGCAAGCCGGCGTCGCAAGCAAGGTCGAGCAGATGCGAGAACCGGTCGACGTTGGATGGAAACGTCTCGGGAATGCGTCCTTGGCCGGGGAATAGAAAGGCGACTTTGGAAGACACGGTTTCCTCCTTGGTCAGGCCTTGACGACGATGGCCCCGTAGGTCACCCCGGCGCCAAATGCCGTCATGACAATGATGTCGCCGGGGTGAATCTTTCCGGAGCGGATTTCCTCATCCAGGGCAATGGGAATCGATGCTGTCGATGTGTTGGCGACGCGATCCAGATTCACGATGATGCGTTCCTCAGGAACGTCGAGACGATGCACTAGGGCGTCAACGATGCGCTTGTTCGCTTGATGGGGAATGATCCAATCGACATCTGACAACTCCAGCTTCGCGTTCTCCAGCGCGACCATCGTCGCCTTCTCCATCATCGGGGCGGCGTTCCGGAAGACGCCGGATCCCTCCATTTTGAGGAAATGCCCCCCTTGGGTCACCGTCTCCACCGAAGCCGGTGTTCGAGTTCCACCCGCAGGCAAATGCAAGAACATCGATTTCTCGGCGTCACCGTACAGTGCGGTGCCCAGGACGCCGGAGGACTGGGCTCCGGGTTCGAGCAGTACGGCTCCCGCCCCGTCGCCAAACAACACGCACGTTCGTCGATCCGTCCAGTCAGTCACGCGGGACAGGGCTTCGACGCCGACGACTAGAACACGCGGGAATAGGCCGGATTCGATCAAGCCGTTGGCAACGGCGACACCATAGACAAAACCGGAACAACCGGCCTTGAGGTCGAAAAATGGTGCGTCCGTCAATGACAGTCCTTCAGCAATGAACGGAGCCGATCCAGGGCAGATCATGTCCGGGAAAGTGGTGGCTACCAGAAGAAGATCGACATCCTCCGGAGCTACCTTAGCCGCTTTGAGAGCCAGCCTTCCTGCCTCGACGCCCATGTCGGATGGGATCTCCGCCTCGTCGAGCAAGTGACGAGATCGAATGCCCGTTCGTTGAACGATCCACTCGTTCGACGTATCGACCAGCGATTCCAACTGCTCGTTGCTGACCAGGTTGGATGGCAGGTAGCTGCCCGTACCGGTGATCCTAGCTCCCATGATGTCCCTTTCGCGGGATACGTAGGGAGATCTGCTCCGCAAGATTGGCTTCCACTTCGCGGCGAGCTACATCGATGGCGCTTCCGATGGCCTCGGCATTCGATCTGCCGTGGGCGATGACGACGATGCCGTTGACGCCAAGCAATGGAGC
>DAOVHV010000111.1 GCA_030671645.1 bacterium
ATACGCTCGGCTTCGTCGAGCGTTGTTCCTGCGACTTGAATGAGCTGATCGAACTCGCTGTCGCAGAATCGGGCCTCGTTCCAGGCAGCGTCGCAAGCCAGCATCAAGTTGAGGTAGAACTGGGGATACGGACGGGAGCCCCAGTTGGTGATGCCGAGGGGCACATCCATCCAATGATTCTCCCCGAAATACACGCTTTCCGGTTCGATGATGACGTTGACGTCGACGCCCACTTGAGCCCATTGCTCCTTCAGAACCACGGCCAGCTGCGGCCTATCTCCGCTGTCGGGGGCATACAAGTCAACGGCCAATCCGTTGCCGTAGCCGGCTTGTGCCAGCAGGTCCCGTGCACGATCCGGATCGTACGCCAGCGGCTCGATCGAAGGATCGAACAGCCCTTCGTAGAGCGGGCCGATGGGCGTGTCGAAGCCGATCGAACCAGCGCCAAGTTGCACCAGTTGGAAGATGGCCTCGCGATCGGTCGCGTGCTTGAGCGCTTGGATGACGAGTGGGTTGTCTCCAGGCGCTTGATCCGCTCGCAGGCGGACGAGATCAAAGCCATTGGTGGGCACGTCAACCGTAATGACGCCCGGCTCTCCCTGAAGCGTGACGTAGAGGCTGACCGGCATACGCCACGTCATGTCGATTTGCCCGCCGCGAAGTGCGTCCACGGCAGCTACTGAATCGGTGAAGAAGATGAATTGCAGCTCGTCGAGGCCCGGTAATCCGCCGATGAAATAGTCTTCATTGGCCGTCATCAGAATACGGTCATCGGGGCGGTAGTTCTCGACCACGAACGGGCCCGTTCCGTTGAACTCCGAGAAATCGGTGGTCCCGCGTTTGATGATCAACGCATGATTGTCGGACAGGTCGTAAAGAAAGAACGGATTGGTGTCGATCAAGTGGAAAGCGACTCGATCAGCCCCCATCACTTCGATCGATTCGATGTTCGCATACAGCGATGCAGTCGGAAACCCGTTGTCGGGATTGCGAAGGCGATCGAACGTCCAGACAACGTCTCCGGGAATCAGTGGACTTCCATCGTGGAAATGGATGTTGTCGGCCAGCCGGAACGTGTACGTCAGGCCGTCATCGCTGACTTCCCAAGCCTCGGCCAGTCGAGCGATAACGGTATTGTTTACGTCAATGTCGATGAGGTAGTCGTACACAGCGTTGGCGATCGCGATTTCCGAATCGGAATCGATGATGGCCGGATCGATTCGCGTCGGTGGTTGCATGGCGACTCGGAATGTGCCGGCTGCCAAGGCCCCGATTCCCAAGATCAGTACCAGGCCGAAGGCCAATGTAAGTCGTTTTGAAACGGGGTTCGTGAAGAACATAAGACCTCCCTCATAAAGCAAGTCACTCCGCGAGCAATCTTGCATTTTCATTCGCTGTCCAGCTTAGCGACAACGGTAAATCGTGACAACTCCATCTCATTTTGCGACTCCGGGTTCGCTTGATGGATCTTTGCATGCTCTGCGCTAGAATCAATCCGACATGAACAACGACCATCAGCCCAAGCATCGAAAGCTTTGGAGTGGTCTGACATCGGACGACGAGAACGCCAATATTGGGATTCTCGGCGTGCCGTTTGAAGGCGCGGCCAGTTTCCGAAAGGGTACCGCCCAAGCCCCGGCCCGCATTCGCTCGTTAAGTCCCCATGTCGCTCCGTACACAGAAAGCGGTGGGGCTCTGTCCGACCTTCGCATCCGTGATCTGGATGATGTAGACGTCTCCGGCGATTGGAACGCTGTTCATGATCGAACTGCAAAACGTGTTGAGGAACTTCTCAAGCATCCGTTTGCCATCGTGATTGGGGGCGATCATTCCGTCACCATTCCCGTGTTTCACGCATTCGCCGAAACCGTGCCGGGACCGTTGGGATACTTACATCTGGACGCCCACTTGGACCTAATGTCCTCGTTCGAAGGGAGAACCTGGTCCCACGCTTGCACCGCGCGGCGGGTGTTCGAAGCAGCGCCCGTCTCTCCGGAACACGCCGTGTTCGTGGGCATTCGATCCTGGCTGGGCGAGGAAATCTCGTTCCTCCGCGACCATCCCGAGATCCAAGTGCTGGCGGCGTCCGCCATCGCCGAAGGAGACATAACAAGCATTGTGACGTCCGCTCTGGTACCGCTTCGAAACGCAGCCTCCGTGTATGTCACAATCGATATTGACGTGCTTGATCCTGCGTTTGCACCTGGAACCGGAACGCCGGAAGCCGGTGGTCTGTCCACCCGCCACCTTCTGCGAATCCTTCGTCTTGCATTCGAGCATCTTCCAATCCGTGTCCTCGACGTCGTCGAAGTCAGCCCACCGTTGGATCACTCGGACATCACTTCGTTTGCCGCCATCAAGCTCCTGTACGAAGTATTCGGCTGGGTCAAGGAGCGAAACATCCGCTAGTTTGTCCAGTTTCAAAGCTCTGTCTACAGGAGATAGAGAGACCCCTAGTGTCACAACATTCCAAGTGTGGAAGATCCTGCTAGAACGCAACGGCTCTTCACCATGAAGAGCATGAAGGGATTGAAGGAAACTCTGACACTGCCTTGGACACGGAAACAGAGCTCCCCACTTCTTCATGATCTTCATGTCCTTCATAGTTACCAAGCTCTTACGGCTCTGCACCAAGAAGAACACGAAGGGCTTGAAGGAAACTCTGACACTGCCTCGGACACGGAGAATTGAAGCTTCACATTTCTTCATGTGCTTCATGGTTGATTCGCTTGTATGCCGGCTGCCCGTGTCCTTCATGGTTAGGAGTGTTCAATCTCACAACTCCGTTTCCAGATGGTCTGAAGTGTCAGCACCAGTGCGAAACTGGACACCCCAGTTCCAGCCTTTTCCCGAACTTACGGAACCTGACCGGCGTTCTCGTCTCCCCGGGTTGGATTCGTAGTAGAGGCACTCGTTAGATTCGGTGAACCTTGATGAAATTCGTCTTGCCCCCGCCGCCGACAGGAACACCACCGGTGAGAACGATCCAGTCGCCGGGATGCCCGTCTCCACCATCGATCAATGTGCGAGACACGACCTCCAGCAGGTTGTCGGTCGTTCCGAAGGCAGGCACGAGCAACGGCGCCACACCCCATACCAATGCCAATTGACGTTGCACGTTCGGATTCGGAGTGAAGGCGACGATGGCTTGCTTGGGTCGCTTGCGTGCAATCTGACGGGCCGTGTATCCGGACCACGTTGCGGTCGCGATGAGATGCACGTCCAATTCCGCGGCGATCTGAGCGGTGGCATCGCAAATGGCGTCGGTGACGGGATGAACATGATCGATGTCCTCAGGAAGACCGACCGCTCGCTCCAACATGCGATCTTCCACCACTGTCGAGATCTCGCGAATCATCCGCACGGCCTCCACGGGGAATCTGCCCACCGCAGTCTCCGCTGACAGCATGACGGCGTCAGTTCCATCGAGGATGGCGTTGGCGACATCACTTGCCTCCGCACGCGTGGGGCGCGGATTTTCGATCATGGACTGCAGCATCTGCGTGGCCGTGATCACGGGAACGCCGGCCCAGTTACAGCGACGAATGATTTCCTTCTGATGAAGGGGCACTTCCTGGGGCGAAACCTCGACGCCCAAGTCGCCACGCGCCACCATCACCGCGTTCACCAGAGGCAGAATCTCCGAGAATCGCTCCACGGCATGGCGGGATTCGATCTTGGCCACGATATGAATCGCTTCAGCCTCCGGTCCACAGTCGCGTAGGAGTTCACGTAGTTCGCGCACATCGTCGGGAGATCGCACAAAGGAAAGAGCGACGAAGTCAACCCTTTGCGACACAGCGAAACGGGCATCTTCCCGATCCTTCTCTGTCATGGCGGAAATGGCTACCACGCCTTCGGGTACAGCTACACCCTTTTTCGACATCAAACGGCCTCCGACTATGACTTGGCAAACAAGAACGTCGGGACGTTTCTCGCGGATTTCCAGCTCCATGGTGCCGTCATCCAACAGCATGCGTTGACCCGGATGGGCTCCGGCAATAACTTCCGGATGAGGTAAGGGAAGCACGTGGTGGGATCCATCGGCCGGATGACTGGTCAAGGACACCCAATCTCCAACGCTCAGTTGGAGGGGGTCGCTCAACCGTCCGATGCGCAGTTTCGGACCCTGCAGATCGGCCATGATGGCGACCACGGCGTTCGCTTCAGCCGCTGTCTCGCGGACTTGTCGAATCATGGCCACGTGCTCGGCGTGGGTTCCGTGCGAGAAGTTGATGCGGGCCACGTCCATGCCTTCACGGATCAGATCCCGAAGAACAGTGGCATCCCGCGTCGCCGGTCCCATTGTGCAGACAATCTTCGTCTTAGTATCCGCAGCACCCGTCACCATATGAGACTCCTACCTTCCTGGTTCACCAAATTGAACCATCGCGCAATCGACCACTGGACGATAGCCGACGTTCTGATAAATCTTGTTCGACGTCGGATTGGACAGATCCGTGTACAGCATGCAAAACTGATTGCCGTCATCCAGCAACCATTGACTGAGCACGGCCACGCATCCAGAGGCATA
>DAOVHV010000194.1 GCA_030671645.1 bacterium
AACTCCGTTCACCATTCCTATGCGTCCGTCGTTGACTGTGATCGTAAGTAGAACGGTGTAGGTTCCTTCCTCATCATATTCGTGTGTGAGCACATCGGTCACATCCGTGCCGGTGGCGTGGGTCGATCCGTCCCCGAAATCCAGATCATAGGTGGCGATCGTTCCGTCCGGATCGGTCGATCCGCTGATATCGAATGTAATCGTAATCGGGACCTCTTGGTCGCCTGCAGTATCCGTCACCAACAACGCAATGGGAGCTTGACCAAAGAAACCGCGACAAGCGGCCAACCCCATCGCCATGAGCATTGCTAGGCAAATCACGGCTGCAAGTTTCCTGTTTCTTGGGCCCGCTTTGGCTCGTGTCGCGGACATCTCATTGACCTCCTTAGAAGTGCCAGTCTCCAAAGACTTTGGCAGGACCATCGAGTGGCCCAGCACAGTCTACCCTTGTCCTCAACCGCGTTTGGGGGACGCTGGACTACTGCCGCCGGGGGGTTCGTCCTAGCTGAAGGTGATCGATGTCGCGTCCGAAACTTGCGTGAGTAAAACGTGTATATTGGGCACACCGAGGAGGCTACGCGAACGTGTACCGTGTGCAAGACGAGGTGAGCTTGTTGAGAGCCTCACTACAAGGAGATACAGGAGCTTGGGGTGAAATTATCAATCGTTACAAAGATGCCGTTTTCGGGTTGTGCCTCGGGTTTATGCGAAATCGCGCTGATGCCGAGGACATCAGTCATGACGCATTCATCAGGGCCTACGTCAACCTGCGTCGCTACGATTTGGAGCGGCGTTTTTCGACTTGGCTGTTCACGATCGCAGCCAATCTTTGCCGCAACCAACTCCGCTATCGTCGCAATCACCCGTCCACAGAACAACCTCCGCAGATCCGAGGGGGAACCGACCCGGCGAGATTGGTTACTGTCGAAGATCGACAAGCGCGGATTCGCGGGGCTCTTACCAAGTTGCCGTACAGTTATCGAGCACCTCTTGTGCTTCGGTTCTACAACGAACTCCCCTATCAAGAGATATCGGACATCCTTTCGATTCCTGAAGGAACGGTCAAAACGCGCATTCATCGAGGGAAAGCCATGCTTAAAGATCTGTTTGAGGAAGGAGCGTGATCCAGCATGAAACATGACGAAGTGGATGGCCTGCTGCGGGACACGCTGAAGGCCGAAGTGGCTGTGTCCGCCGAGCAACTGACGGAATTGGAAGAACGAGTCATCATGAAGCTTGGCGATCGGCATCCACGACTGCGATGGTTTCAGTGGCTGGGACAACTATTGGCTCCCACCCGAGGAACTCGTCTCGGACAAGTCGCCGTGATCGGCGCTACCGCGGCCGTCTTCCTTTTCGTTGGCTTGATGCTGTCCGATCGCTTCCTTCCCGGAAGCGAAGCACCGAGGCTGTCTCTCCAACCGGTTCTTTCAGCCGACGGCACCCAAGAAGTCTTGTTCGTGATGCCGGCATTGAACGCCAAGAATGTCGCCGTCGTCGGCAACTTTAATGCTTGGGAAGGAACGGCTCTGTCCGATTCGGATGGTGACGGAATCTGGACTGCCAGCATTTCGCTTGCTCCGGGACGCTATGAATACGCCTTCATTATCGATGGTCGCTGGTGGGGACAAGATCCTCTCGCCGACGAATACATCCAGAGTTTTGGGGAATACAGCTCCGTTCGCTATATCGGACGTGGAGGTGATGACGCATGATCTCTCGCAAGCTTGGCTCGCTTTGGATCATTCTGATTCCTCTGTCGTTGGCCGTGGGAGTTTTTGCACAGATCCCGCTTATGGAGTATGAGCAGGCGTTGTATTCGATTCCCGTGTCCAACCCCGATTTCATCCTGTTTGCGATGGAGCTTGGAATGACACAAGAGGATTTCCCCGCCCAGCCTCTTTTGCAGCTCATCGACCAGCTGGCCAATCATCCGGCCCCTCCGTTCGAAAAGGAAGCCATCTTATTGGTATTGGCCCATGCGTTGGAGGATGGGTTGCCCATCGAGAGTCTCATCAACAAGGCATTCGAGGGATTGGCGCGAGGCGTTCCCCTTCAGCATATTGAGCAGGGATTGTCCAAGCGACTGATTCTGCTGGCCGAGACTTGGGGCCTGCTGCTTTCAAAGGGTATCTTGAGCATGCCGGCGGGGTCGCCGCAAACAGTGGCCACAGCCATTCCCACGCTACGCTTTAACCAGTTGCTCATTCACGTGTCCGAGACGATCGGCGATTTTCTCGAGGGTGGTGGGAGTCCGTTCGATGGTCACGTGTTGTATCAAGAAGTGCGCAATCGCCTGACTATGCTTCAAGGAGTAACCCTGCTTCCTGAAGACGTCGAACTCGTTCTCGAACGTATCGGACCGTCAGATT
>DAOVHV010000125.1 GCA_030671645.1 bacterium
CGGAAGCCTGTAGTTCCCGCAATTGGCGAACGTTAATACTAATGTGCCGGTGGCTTGGGCATCTCCATCCCAGCCACGCGTATATCCGACGAGGCGCGAGATGCCGAACAGGATGCCCTGGAGAAGAAGGACGAACAATCCGATTGAGACGGCATTGCTGATCGAGATGTCAGACGAATAGATTGACCGGAATACTAACGCGGGACCAAGGAGATAGAACAGAATCCTGATCAGCATCGTCCGCTCGGAGCGAACACTACGGTCGACAAGGAATCCTCATCCCCACCACCAGGAAGACGGGAAGAATGACGTCCAACAAGATCATCAACACGACTGTCTCCAAACGCTCGGGATGCGAATATGGTTCGGGCAACAGCCAGCGGACATAATAGGCGGTTACCGATTTGGGTTGCGCTTGCGTACAATCCCCGCGTCAGAGGAGGGAGACACCATTGACACGCAGCACCCGTTGCATTTTAGTCACCGGAGCATGCGGGCAAATCGGTTCGGAACTCACCCCAGTTCTTCGCGAACGATACGGAGACGATAATGTAATAGCCACCGATATCCGCTCTCCTGAAACGGCTTGTCTTAGGGATCAGGGGCCGTTCGAGCAACTGAATGTCTGTGATCGGGGGGCGATCGACGCCATCATCGAGCGCTACGACATCCATACCGTCTATCACATGGCTGCCATTCTGTCAGGTACCGGAGAGGAGAAGCCGAACCTGGCTTGGAACGTCAACCTGCGCGGGCTGATGAACGTGCTTGAGATCGCCAGAGGACGTCAATTGTTTCGCGTGTTTAGCCCTAGCTCTATCGCTGTGTTCGGTCCGGAAACTCCGCCCGATTACACTCCCCAAACCACCATTCTTCAGCCGACCACCATGTACGGCATCACCAAGGTCACCGGAGAATTGCTGGGGGAATACTACGTTCAGCGGTTCGGTCTCGACGTTCGTGGTGTACGATATCCTGGCGTCATCTCCTCGGAAACGCCCCCCGGTGGCGGAACGACCGACTACGCGGTCGACATCTTCTATCACGCACTGCAATCCAAGCGCTATACCTGCTTTGTTCGCCCTGACACGGTGTTACCGATGATGTACATGCCCGATTGCATCAAGGCAACGCTTGATCTGATGGACGCGGATTCCGATTCGTTGAGAGACCACTGCAATTTCAACATCGCAAGCATGAGTTTTTCGGTCGAGCAACTTTGTTCCGAGATCAAGAAACATATCCCGGAGTTCGTGTGCGAGTACGAGCCGGATTTCCGCCAAGCCATCGCCGATTCATGGCCGAGAACGGTCGATGACGCCCCCGCCCGCGAACAATGGGGCTGGCGGCCTCAGTTCGACTTGGCGTCGATGACAGCGGACATGTTGGAGAAGCTCGCCCCTCGTTTGAAATCATCGCGGCGGTGATCGTTCTGATCGAATGAAGAACGCCTCTCACGCTTTCACTAGAGAGGCGTTCATTGTTCGCAAAATCGTTGTCGCTAATCTCCTGATTCGACCAGCATGAGCCGCGCCATTTCTGCGCCGTCTCCACGTCGGGGACCGAGTTTGATAACGCGCGTATAGCCACCATTTCGATCCTTGAAGCGTGGGCCGATCTCATCGAACAGCTTGGTCACAGCGGCCTTGTCCCGCATTCGGGAGAAGGCGATGCGCCGCGCGTGCAAGTCCCCTCGCCGCGCCAACGTAATCAACCGTTCGGAAAATCGCTGACTCGCTTTGGCTCTTGTGAACGTCGTATCCACGCGCTCGTTTAGTATCAACGAGGCCGCCAAATTCGCCAGCACACTCCTGCGGCGACTTCGCACCATGCCGATCTTATCGACAGTCCGTCTATGCCTCATGACGAACGTCTCCTTCACTTTCACTTGTTAGAGAATAGCCGAGCTCTTCCAGTCGATCTTCGACCTTACTCAGCGTCTTGCCCCCGAATCCGTGGATGTCTAGCAATTCTTCGCGCGGACGCGTTAGCAGGTCGCTCAGCGTCATGATATCTGCCTCTTGAAGCAGGTTGCACGCCCGCTGATCGATGTTCAGGTTAATCAACGGAATGGAAAGCTCTTCAGCTTGTATTTCCTCCGCCTCATCCACGGAAATGCCGAACGGATGCTCGGAGAAATCGTTGAACAGGTCGAAATGATGTTTGAGAATACGGCTCGCTTCAGACAGTGCCTCTTCGGGCTTGATGCCTCCGTTGGTCGTCATTTCAAGAACCAATCGCTCGTACCCGGTCTTACCGCCGACGCGAGTCTCTTCGCTATGGAAGTCCACCCGGCGGACGGGGGAGAAATCTGCATCGATGGGAATCACCGAAAGAGGTGCGTCCTCAAGACTATTCATCTCCGATGCCACATATCCGAATCCGGTCTCCACTTCCAGTTCGACGTCAAGTTCTCCGCTCTTGTTCAAGGTCGCAATATGGAGTTCCGGGTTGATGATTTCCACGCCTGGAGGGGTCACAATATCGGCGGCCGTTACGTCGGCGGGGCCTTTCTTGGTCAATGTCAGACGCTGCAATTCATCGCCTTTGATGCAAAGAGCCAGACTCTTGAAATTCAGAATGATTTCCAACACGTCTTCGCGAACGCCATCGATCGTGTCATATTCGTGGTATTTGCCGGAGAATCGAACGCGCACTACGGCTGCTCCGGGGATGGCTGAGAGCAGCACCCGGCGCATCGAGTTTCCTAGCGTGGTGGCAAATCCACGCTCAAGCGGCTCGATCGAGATCTTCCCGCTAGTCTCCGTTAATTCCTCAACTTTTATCCCCTGTGGGAAGACAAGCTCGTCCATGGTCGCCTCCTAGCGGGCGTAGAACTCAACGATCAGGTTGGTGGCGATGGATAGTCCAATCTGCTCCACACTGGGCGTCGAGACCAGTTGAAACTTCATCGCCTCGGCGTTTCTCTCCAACCAGGTAGGAACTTCCCGTCCCTGATTTGTTTCAATGATCGCTTTCACTCGGCTACGACGTCCTTCCTTAATGGACACGAAGTCGCCATCTTTCAGGAGCACGGACGGCACATTGGTCGCTCGTCCGTTCACCTCAAGATGTCCATGGACGATCATCTGTCGCGCTTGCTGGCGAGAAGAGGCGAACCCGGCTCGGTAAACGAGATTGTCAAATCGTCGCTCAAGCAAGATCAGCAGCGCCTCGCCGGTAACGCCCTTCTGGCGTTTTGCTTCGGCCACGTAGCTGCGGAACTGTCGCTCGCGGACGCCGTAGATGCGTCGTGCTTTTTGCTTCGCGCGCAGGTGCAGTTGGTATTGACTTCTTCGAGGACGCCGCTTTTTCGGTCCCTCTCCCGGGGGACGCGATCGCGAACTCATAGCACATCTACGCGAATAGCAACGATCCCCTTTCAGAAAGAGCTTTTCACCCTCTCTGCGGCACTGTTTGCACTTTCCTCCGGTATCTCGTCCCATTATCGTCTCCCCTTGCTATGGGAAAGCGGTGTTACGTTTTTCACTTCTTCGACGCGGATCCCAGAAGACTTGATCGTTTGAATGACCGACTGTCGCCCCGATCCCGTTCCCTTGACGAACACGGCAACCGAGCGAATCCCGATATCTTTCATTTCCCTAGACAAGGACTCAGCAGCAATCTGCGCGGCATAAGGGGTTCCTTTGCGCGACCCCTTGTAGCCAACGACGCCAGGCGACTTCCACAACACCGGATGCCCGTTCATGTCTGTGATCGTGATGATGGTGTTGTTGAACGAGGCGTGGATGTGAACCTGGGCACGCTCAAGCTTAATGTTTTTTGCCATAGCCGCTACCTCTTCTTACCCGCCTTCGCAGGGCGTGGTCCTTTCCACGTCCGTGCGTTGGCCCGAGTCCGCTGTCCACGCACCGGTAGGCGCTTCGTATGTCGAGTTCCGCGATACGCATTGATATCCTTTAAGCGTTGGATACTGGAATGAATCCTTCGTCGTAAATCTCCCTCGACCATGAATTGCTCAACTTCACGTCGCAGATTGTTGACCTCATTTTCCGTGAGATCCTTTACGCGCACGTCGGGAGAAATCCCTGTTTTTTCGATGACCTCGGCCGCACGCGTCGAACCGATCCCGTAGATATACGTCAATGCGATTTCGATTCGCTTGTTGTTCGGCAGATTGACACCCGCTATTCGCGCCATTGATGTTCCCCCTACCCTTGCCGCTGCTTATGCTTTGGATTCCGACAGATGACGCGCACTCGCCCA
>DAOVHV010000040.1 GCA_030671645.1 bacterium
GGCTGCCGTACTGCTCGACGCCCCACCGGAGAACTTCTCCGTTCTTGTCTCTCACAAGAAGATCCCCGAGGCGATGGCCGTTCTGCTCGATCTGCCTGGCACCAACATCAGCGGATACTTGGCGCCGGGCCACGTGTCGACAATTATTGGATTGGCTCCGTACGAACGCCATCTCGCCAAGTTCAATATTCCCATCGTCGTCGGTGGATTCGAGCCGCTGGACATCCTGTATGCAGTCGCCCTGATTCTAAGGCAGATTCGCGACGGAAAAGGAGTTGTTGAGAATGGATTCCCGCGAGCCGTCTCCGATGAAGGAAACACGGCCGCTCAAGTTCTCATCGAAGCGGTGTTTGAATCGACTGAAGTCCAATGGCGCGGCATCGGCGCAATCCCCGATTCGGGTTACCGACTGCGCCAGGAATTCGCGCAATTCGATGCGAGGGAGAGGTTCCACATCGAGGGAGAGACGGCGGAGGAAGAGATCCCCGGTTGTCGATGCGCCGATGTATTGACGGCGCGAGCTACACCAGGAGATTGCCCGCTGTTTGGCACGCGCTGCACGCCGCTGTCTCCGGTGGGGCCCTGTATGGTGGGAACGGAAGGTGCATGCAGCATCTGGTTTCGCTACGGAGGCCGCGAACTGCCATGACTTCGAGCGATGATCGCATTTCCCCGCTTCACGGCGCCGGCGGCGAATTGATGGCCAAGCTGTTGGCCGAACACGTGTTGCCACACTTCGATAAGTCGTCAGCCGGCCGAATTGGCCTATCGGCCCTGGACGACGGCGCCACCATTCAATTGCCGTCTTCCGGCGAGTTGGTGATGACAACGGACAGCCACGTGGTTAAGCCGATCTTCTTTCCCGGCGGCGATATCGGAAAGCTGGCCGCCGCCGGGACCCTCAACGACTTGGCCGTGATGGGAGCAAAGCCGTTGGCGTTGAGTCTGGCCTTCATCATTGAAGAGGACTTCCTCATCGCCGACATCGACCGTATCGTTCGTTCGTTTGCCGATACCCTTGCCGGCTCTGAGGTAGCGCTGGTATGCGGAGACACCAAGGTGATGGGACACGGAGAACTGGATGGAATCGCCGTCAATACGACCGGTATCGGGATCGCCGATCCCGCCATCAGTGATGCGGATGCTCTTCCGGGAGACATAATCATCGTTACAGGAACGATGGGCGATCATGGCATGGCATTGTTAGCCGCGCGCGAGGAATTCCGGCTGGAAACTGAACTAATGTCGGACGTGGCTTCGATTTGGCCGATGATTCAGTCCGTTCTTCCACTCGGCGGCATCCGTGCCATGAAGGACCCCACTCGAGGGGGGCTGGCGACAGCACTCAATGAAATGGCGCGTAAATCCGGCACAACGCTGGAAGTTATCCAAGCGGACATCCCGATACGCGGAGCCGTGCAAGGGTTGTCCGATCTGCTCGGTATCTCGCCGCTGGAAGTGGCCAACGAAGGCAAGGCGGTGCTCATTGTCGATCCTGAGACGGCCGACGACATCTTGACAACCTTGCGTCAACATCCGCTTGGGGAACACACCGCCATCATCGGCCGCGTAGGCACCGAGTATCCGGGCCGGGTCGTCGTTACCACCGTCGTGGGCGGACGTCGTTTCATGGACATGCCGCTTGGAGATCCCGTCCCACGGATCTGTTGAAAATGGCGACGCCAATCTTGCGGGTTGGTTGGAGAATCAGTTTCGCTGATTCTCTTAATTTGATGGTAATGCCTAGCTCAGTGCTTCCTTGACCCCACCAAATACAGAGAAAGGACTCTGCCAGGAGCCTTTCCTCTGACGATGAAGTCAGCCAGTGGTTGACTTCATCGCGTTAGCCAGGATCGCCGGTCTTGAATGCTCTTTCCTTGGGATTGACAACTGGGGCAGTAATAGGTCTTAGTTTGAGCGTAGCGTATTTCCGCAATGTTGGTTCCACATTCAGGACAAGGCTGATCCGTTCTTTTGTAGATGCGAGCGAACTTGCGATCATGCGGCGTCAAGGTAGCTCCACCGGCTTCGCCGCGAATCTCGTCGGTCGCCCAGCGAAGTACGGATTGAATCGACTTATGCAATCGATGAATTTCATCCTTTCCGAGCGTTGTTCCGTATCGAATGGGCGAAAGGTTGGCATCAAACAGAATTTCATCAGCATAGGCCGTGCCAATGCCGCCGATAATCGTCTGATCGGTCAACAGTTTCTTCAACTGCCGTTTCCGTCCCAGAACGCGTTGTGACAGATAGTCGATGGTGAAATCGCTCGATAACGGCTCAATACCGGCGTTGGCAATGGCCTCGACATGGATCGGATCACGAACGATATGAACACCAACCCGATGAATAGTGCTGTTCTCGATGATACGCAAGTCCTCGCCATCTTCGAATGCGATCAGACAGCCGGTGGCTTTGGTCGCTTTGGTACCCGATCGACACAGGATCAGGCGTCCGGCCAGCATGAGATGAACGACCACATGAAGATCCGCGTCCACCGTGAAAATCAGGTGCTTGGCGCGTCGAGATATCGCACCGAAGCTCTTGCCGACAAGCGTATCCAATCCCGGATCAACCGTCTTGAGAATGCCCGGATGGAACGAATTCGCCGCCACGATCGTTCGACCAACGATCCTCTCGGTAAGAACCTCTTGCATCACATCCAACTCGGGCAATTCGGGCATCTCGGAACCTCCGGCCCGATTATACAAGTGATGACAAAAGGATAACCCCATCTTCGACAGGGTGTCCGGCGTCCCATATGGATGTCGCCTAGGTCTCAGCGCATTCGACAGTTCCCTGCCAAGCTGTCTTGAGGTGCATTATGAGCAGATGGTACAAGGCGCTCGTCGTCCGGGTTTTGGTTTTCTTTTGCCTGTTTCTCTGGGGTTGTTTCTTCTCTGCCCCAATCAATATCACGGGCACCTGGATTGGAACCATGGAATGGACATCGGGTCCCGCTGCCAGTCTCGTCTATCCCATTGTCCTGAACCTCGTGCATGAGAACCGCGAACTCACGGGAACGGTGAGATTGCCCAGCCATGGTTCATTGACCTTCGAAATACCGATCGTTCAGGGAACTGCCCGCAGCGTGAACCTGTCGCTGGTGGCGCGAGGCGTCAACCCTTGGATCGCACCTGAGCCGACCATTGAATTCGAAATCGAGGGACGATTCGATCAAACAGCCATGTCCGGCGAGGGGACGCAATCGATCGACGGGACGACCTACGAGTTCGAATGGGAAGCCGTTCTCGTGACTGAACCAGTACCCGCCAGTCTCTAGACTCGCCTTGCTCTGAGAGACGATCAAAGCCTGTCTTCGCGGAGGTCGCGATCGATCGCGGCCTTCTCGCGTCTGGAACGAGGCCCAAATCCACCGCCACCCGGCGTTTGAATGCTGATGGTATCCCCGTATTGAAGCGTCACAGTTCCCTTCGAAGATAGTGCGGTTTCTTCACCGTTTCGGGTGACGACGTTCTTCCCTAAAGCTCCAGGGTCACCGCCTTCAATGCCATACGGATGCGTTGACCGACGATCGGTCAAGAACGACACCCGGGCCGATTCAGCCAAGCAAGTCATGTCGCGGCGAATGCCAAGTCCGCCGCGGTACTGTCCCTCACCTCCGGTTCCCGGACGCAGTTCATACCGCTCCACGCGCAGGGGGTAACTGGTCTCCAGCGCTTCAACGGGCGTGTTGAGCGTGTTGGTCATGTGAGAATGAATCCCGTCGATGCCATCTTTGGTCGGGCGAGCCCCGAATCCGCCGCCCATCGTCTCATAGAGCGTAAACAATTTCCCGTTTCGCGGATCGATGCCACCAATGGCCAGGTTATTCATCGACCCCTGGCAAGCGGCCATCGAGCGTTCCGGCGCAAGTTTCCCCAGCGCACCCAAGACAACGTCGACGATCCGCTGCGAGGTTTCCAGATTCCCGCCGACAACCGGGGCCGGTAAACAGGCGTTAACAATGCTCCCTTCGGGAGCGGTGATTTCGATGGGGCGATAGCATCCGGAATTGGGTGGTATTTCAGGATCCGTGAAGGCACGGATAGCGAAGTAGGTGGCCGATGCGGTGACAGCAAACACTGCATTCACCGGCCCACGAACCTGCTTCGAAGTACCACTGAAATCGACCTCGATCCGATCGCCCCGAATCCTGACACAAACCCGGATTGGAATCGTACCTTCTGAAACGCCATCGTCGTCGAGCACATCCTCGAACGAGGCTTCTCCTTGGGGCAGTTGACCGATTTGATGTCGCATGCGGCGCTCCGAATAGTCCAACACGGCGGACATGGCATTCGTCAACATAGATTCCCCCACCCGAAGGCATAGGGCACTCATTCGATCGATGCCGGTAGTACAGGCCGCCTGTTGAGCACGCAGATCGCCCCAACGTTCGTCCGGCGTACGAACGTTGGCTAGGATCAGCTGCAGTAGATCGTCCTTCAAAATACCTTGCTCCCACAGCCGAATTGGAGGAATGCGCAGCCCTTCCTGATAGATCTCCACCGTATCGCCGGCCAAGCTGCCGGGCTCTTTGCCTCCCACATCGGCGTGGTGCGCTCGATCGGCCACAAACGCGATCAGTCGGTCTTCGATGAACACAGGAGCGACAAAGGTTATGTCCGGAAGGTGAGCACCGCCAGCATAGGGATCGTTAAGCACGACGATGTCACCGGGAGAAAAAGAAGACACACTGCCAATGGCCGCCTCCACCGAGTAGGGCATCGCTCCAAGGTGAACGGGAATCGACTCCGCTTGTGCAACCATTCGGCCGAACGCATCGAAGACTGCGCTGGAGCAATCGCGCCGCTCCTTGATGTTCGGGCTGTATGACGTTCGAACCAGATTCGCGTTCATCTCGTCCGAAATCGCCGCAATGGCGTTCCGCAGCACTTCCAGTGTGATAGCGTCAATCCGGTTCGGCTTCTGGCTCATGTTGTCTCCAGTTGAATCGTTCCCATGGCGTCACAGGTTCCCTCAATCCCCGGCGGAACGAGCAGTGTTGCGTCCGCCCCCCACAGAACGGCCGGTCCGCTGATGCGCTCGTTCTCAAGCAAACTGCGTCGGTCGATGGCTTGTGCCGCTATCGGACCACCTGAGTCGAACCAAACCAGGATCTCCCGTCGCTCGTCGGCGGCTCCGGCAACTTTCATTCGAGGGTGAGAGAACGCAGGAGGCGCCGTCATTCGGAGACGGAGTGCCACCAATTCAACATCCTCGTTCCGGGACGCGTGTCCGAAGCGGGCCTCATGCTCGCGATGGAACGACTCCACCCAGATGTCAAGATCCTGCGATGAGATCTCGAATCCGGAGCTTGGAGTCAATCGAACATTCAACTCGTGGGACTGGCCCTGATAACGCAGGTCGGCAGAGATCTCACGTTGGATGGATTCTTCCTCGATGCCTTCGGCTCTCAACTCTTGCAGGCCCCGGTTCTCCAACCCGGACAGCTGCTTCATGATCAACTCCGAGTTAAGGTCAGACATCGGACGGAGGATGCTCCGCCCGTAATCGCGTCCCACTTCGCAAGTCAACAGTCCCATCGCCGACAGCACGCCGGCTACCGCCGGGATGATGACGCGAGGAATCGACAGCCGCTGGGCGATCGATACGGCATGAAGTGGCCCCGCCCCGCCAAAAGCAAGCAGCGAGAACTGACGCGGATCGTAGCCTCTCTCCACCGAGATGACGCGAACGGCTCGTTCCATGGCTGCATCAGCCACGTCCAGAATGCCCAAGGCAGCCTCTTCGATGGACACAGTCAGCGGCGCTGCAATGGACTGAATGGCGTCTCTTGCTTTGTCACTGTCCAGACTCGGCAATCCTCCCAGGGAGGTATCCGGCAACAGGTGGCCGAGCACGGTATGCGCATCGCTGACCGTCGGCAGTGTGCCGCCCCGTCCGTAGCATGCCGGCCCAGGCACTGCTCCCGCACTCTTTGGACCCACTCGAAGTGCGCCGCCGGGATCGATCCAAGCGATGCTTCCACCACCAGCACCGATCGTATGGATCTCGTTCATGCGAACGGCGACAGGATGTTCGCCAACCGTGCCCGTTGTCGTCTGCCCAATCTCTCCATTCCGGATGAGGGCAACGTCGCAGCTGGTCCCTCCCATGTCCATCGTGATCAGGTTGGGCGTCTCTTTCATCTGACCAATCGTCTTGGCGCCCTGCACACCGGCGGCCGGGCCCGACAAGAGTATCCGAACCGGCTCTTTTTGAGCCTGGGTCGCACTGATCACGGTGCCGTTGGACTGCATGATCTGCCATTCCGGCACGATCCCGATCCCGGACGATTGGTCGGCCAGGTTCTTCATGTAGCACTCGATCACAGGACGAAGCGATGCACAGACAGCAGTTGTCGAGCTTCGCTCGTACTCGCGGAACTCAGGCAGAACATCGCTGGAGAGCGTGATCGGAACGTCCATTTTCTCGCGCAGTAGATCCAGAACCGATCGTTCGTGTTCCGGGTTCAAATACGAGAACAGGAAGACCACTGCCACAGCCTCTACGCCGGCTGCGGCTAGTCGATCAGCGATTTCGCGGATTTCGAAGGCTGGCAGATTGCGCACAACTTGACCGGCTGCGTCCAGCCGTTCGGAGGTCTCAAACCGTAGATCTCGCGGAATGATGGGATCGGGGCGTTCGACATTCAAATCATACAGATGCGATCGGTCCTGCCGGCCGATTTCCAGAACGTCCCGGAATCCTCTCGTAGTGATCAAGGCCGTTTTCGCCCAAGCACCTTCCAGCAAGGCATTGGTTGCGACCGTGGAACCATGAGCGATGCGGCTCACATCCGAAGCCTTGAGGACATCGTGTTCGATCAACCTTTCGAGAGCTTGCAGCACACCACGCTCGGGTGCATCGGGAGTGGAGGGAAACTTGTAGAACCGAAGTCCGGATGAATCGGAGATTACAAGATCTATGAAGGTGCCGCCGATGTCGATTCCAATTGCCTTGGCCACGATCACATCAGTATAGGACTGGGACGGAAACACCGCAAATCTATCGCGCGGGCATCAAGAGCAGCGTAATCGTTCTCAAGCTGAGTATCGTCGATACGAACACCGTTGTTGCTGCCAGCTCCGTGTTCCTCCGATGCTCCGTCGCCAGGATGAGAGCGTTGACGGCACTCGGCATACCGGCTTTCACTATCAGAACGGACTGAAGCAGGCCTTCAACTCCCAGCAACCGCGTGAGTCCCCATCCTAACAGCGGTGGAATAGTGAGTTTGATTGCGCTCAACAGGATTGAACCCCCTCCGAAGTGGTGCGGCCGAACGCGTGAAAGTTGTATTCCCGACATCAGAAGCTGCTCCGGAATCGCCGCGCCGGCCAATAGATCGACAGCCCGGAACACGCTCAAGGGCAAATCGACTGATGCTGTTCGTAGGAGCATGGCTAGAAGGAATGCATAAACGTACGGCGCCTTGAGGATTTGGGCAATTCCTCGATGCCACGGCATCCCTTTGTGCCAAGATGCGACTCCAATCCCCAGCGTTGCCGGCATCATGATGGAAATCAGAACGAACACGATACCGAGAGCGAATCCTTGATCACCAAGGGCAAGAAGCAACACCGGAAGCCTGTAGTTCCCGCAATTGGCGAACGTTGATACCAATGTGCCGGAGGCTTGCGTATCTCCATCCCAGCCGCACATATATGTCCGACGAGGCGCGAGATGCCAACATGATGCCCTGGAGAAGAAGGACGAACAAGCCGATCGAGACGGCATTGCTGATCGAGATGTCAGACGCATAGATTGAC
>DAOVHV010000167.1 GCA_030671645.1 bacterium
GTGCAAGCGATGGTGTTCATGCCGCCGTTTCAAACGCAGGCTTTGAAGCTGACGTTTCTCATCCTGCTCCGCGTGATTGCACTCGTCGTTCCCCTGTATATCCTCTTCAAGGGGAAGCGCATTGCTGTGGCCTTCAATATCTCCGTTGCGGCGATGTTCGTGTTCAACACTACTTGGCACGTCTGCTATTACGTGTATGCGTAACGATTGCTATCCTTCGGATTGCGCCTCCAGCCATACTCTCAGTTGCTCTGCCAGCTTGGCAGCTTCTTCAATCGCTTCGTCCACCTGTTCTGTTGATACGTGCGTCCCACCGGTATAGATGTCCTTGTTGCGCAGATCCTTGAGTGTTTGGAAGTAGTCGCCCAAGGAGGGATCGATGCCGATGGTATCGATCATCGACTCCAAGATGATGATGTGATGACCAGGTCCCGTACTCGGGCGTAATCCCGACGTGCGCAAGGCAGCCAATGCGCAATTGAGGATGGCGTGATAGGCTTGTTCCAGGCGGGTTTCTGCATGAATGGAATCATTACCAGCATCTTCTAAGTGCCTCTTGATGGCTTCCAGCAATCGCTGGATCTCACCTGACGTAGCAGGCTCTCGACGCAATTCGTCACGCAACAGCATGTCCTCCAAGCTCACGACTCGCCTCCGATCAAGTTGATGCGGGCGCCATGATGGACTCGGGCAACGAACGAGTTGGCATCCTTGAGTTCCTCGCTGTATTCCTGAGGTGAGTAAAGGGTTGGATTGACCGTTCGCTGCACCGTTCGTCCCGCCTCCCGAATCGGCGAGCTGAGTTCACGAAGCGTCACATTTCCGATCACCATGAGATCGACATCACTGTTCAGGCGCTCGGTTCCGGTGGCATGGCTGCCGTAGATGTAGGCGAACTCGATTTGATCCTGAAGCGACTTGAGCGCGCCTCGCAACACCCCGGCCAACCCCACTGTTTTTCGAATGATGGATCGCAGCTCTTCGTAGATGGCACAGTCGGGATTGAGTCGATAGATGATCTGTCGTCCGATTTGTTGTGCCGTCAACACGCCCACGTTGCGCAATGCGTGCACTTCGCGTAGCACGGTCTTGGAGTTCAAGCCGGATCGACGTGCGATCTCGCGAAGATGAAGTCCCGTGTCTGCGGCCTTGGAAAGCTCAGATAGAACAGCGATCCGTGCCTTGGGAAACAGGGTTTCGATCAGAGACTTTGTAGGCTTATGGCCCTCAATTGTAGGCATAACGCCCTCAATTGTAGGCTTATGGCCCTCAATGTCAACCCCTTGCGCAATTGCCATGATCTGCAGCAACACGGAACTGACATACGATCCTCACGAAGCCGTCAATTTGTGGTGCAATCATAGGCGTAATCATAACAAGGAGGTATTTACCATGTGGCACGGATTCTATGGAGGTTGGCCGATGTTGGCAGGAGGCGTTCTGTTCTGGGGAAGCATCATCTGCTTGATCGCCTGGGGCATTCATCGCACGACGGGACATCACGGTTCCGATTCCCATTATTACGGCAAGTCGCCGCTGGATCATCTGAAAGAGCGATACGCCAAGGGCGAGATCACGAAAGTACAGTACGAAGAGATGAAGCGCGATCTGATGGGTTAACCATCAAACTGTGCGGCGAGAAGATCGTCCGCTTTCTTTGATACCTCCCGGAATCAGGGACATCGGTTCGTTCTAATGGATTCGATTCATAGCCGGGGGTACCCTTCGGCCACTGTGGACGAGAACTCGCAACTGCAACCCGGCGGGCGCCGCCGCGCCATCCCGCTGGCAGCTTCATCGCTGTTTGTCGCCACCGCTGTCGGCGGACTCGGCCTCATCGTCCAGCTCTACCTCAAATCGCTCGATACCCCAATCTTTCTAATCAGCTTGGTTGCCACGCTGAATTCGATCGGGATGCTGTTGGGTTCGTGGTTGTGGGGCACGGTATCCGACTACGTCAAACGGCGGCGTTTGCTTGTCTTTCTGACATTGGGACTGGCAGGGGGAATTGCCGGGCTGATTTCCTTGCCATCTACGAGCATTGTGTTGGCGACAGCCGTGCCTCGGTTCTTGTTCTTCGCCGGAATTGGAACCGTGGCCATTGCCGTTGTCTCCGCCTCCAGCCTCGTCGAACGCCGCGGCAAGAATCTGTCCTATATCTCGTCAGCCAAGGCATTCGGCTTTGCCGCCGGATCCGCGATTGCCGGAATTGTCTTGGATCGCTTCGGATTCAGCTTGGCATTCTCGTTGGCGGCATTTCTTCCGATTGTCGGATTTGCATGCTTGTGGTTGTTGCCATGTGAGAATCCCGTGCGCCCGAAAAAGAGGCTCGGTGCCTGGAAAGCCATCTTCACGTCGGGCTTGCTCGACCTTTATCTGGCTACTGCATTGCGCCAGATGGCCATCTTCGGAACGTTCGCGCTGCTGTACATCTATATGGAATCGATTGGTATTCCGATCATCCTGATGGGCGTTCTCAGTGCGGCAAACCCATCGACTCAAGTGCTGGCGCTGTTGGCCTTCGGATGGCTGGCTGATCGAGTGGGCCGACGCCGCATCTTCATGCTCGGATTCTTCGTATCGGCCATAGTCCCGCTGTTCTTTGTCTTCGCCACCAACATCTATGGCATGATTGCCGGATACGTCACGCTCGGGTTTTCCTTCAGCTCGCTTTACGTCGGATCGACTGCCCACATCGGCGACCGCGTGCCTCCTCACCGCCAGGGACAGATGCTGGGACTCTACGAATCCTCGCGCAGTCTCGGAGGGTTGTTCGGTCCTATTCTCGCAGGAGTCATTGCCCCAGTGATCGGGTTCAAGGGCATGTTCATGGTGATGGCCGGTATCGCGGCGCTGGGGTTCATGGTCATGATGCTTGGGAATACGGTGCTCGGTCGCCGAATCACCGTCGGCGATAAACCGATCGCCACAGGCGACAAGCAGTCGAATCGCTAGGTCTTACTGCCGCATTGCAGGACTTGACACTGAAGCCCGTGAACGTTCCTTCCTCTTGTACGCGCGGCGCGCACGGATGCCAATGGCGTACACGTTCGAAGTCAAACGTGTTGAGGATTGCAGAACCACCACCGTCGCGCGGTAGAATGTGTCATCTCGATCCAAGCAGGTGCAACACATGAAGATCACGTTTGGCGGAGCAGCGGAAACGGTTACGGGTTCA
>DAOVHV010000008.1 GCA_030671645.1 bacterium
AGGCGAATCCGTATAGCTGAATGGAATCGTCTCGCAGGATGAGATGGGTAAACAATTGGTCCGTCAGTCGTTCGTGGCATGCACGCACGGTTTCGGCCGGGCAGAAGATCTGATATGTGATTCCGGCGGTCTCCATGCAAACGAAATTCGTCCCGACATCAACAATTTCTCCGCGAATGGCGTCGATCACAGTTCCACCTCCAATTCGATTCGAGCTCCGGTGGCTTCGGTGAGGGCGGCGCGAAGCGCCTCCACCTGAGACGGAGGAAGCGTGATTTCGATTCGAACCGGATCTTCATAAACCAGGGCGTCGATGCGAGCCGAGAAACGATGAATGATGGACATAACGCTTGAGTTTACTTCGACGGGAAATCGAATGGTAATGCGCGTCTTCAACGTTCGTGTAATAACGGGTGCCCTCTCCAGGGCCTCGGACACGGCGTTGGAATAGGCTCGTACCAGCCCGCCCACTCCCAGCTTCGTTCCGCCGAAATATCGAACGACAACGGCCAGCACATTGCATAGGTTCCTATTTGTCAGCTGCTGCATCATGGGTAGGCCGGCGGAACCAGACGGCTCTCCGTCGTCATGGGAAACTTCGACGATGGCGTCGTCAAGCAACAGCCGGAAAGCGTAGCAATGATGAGTGGCATCGTGATAAGCCCTACGTACGTCGTCCAGCTGCCGCTGCACATCATCCTGCGAATCAGCTGGTGAGAGCAGAGCGATGAAGCGCGATTTCTTTCGTGTAG
The DNA here is from genome assembly GCA_030671645.1 of bacterium. Taxonomy (GTDB): domain Bacteria; phylum Bipolaricaulota; class Bipolaricaulia; order UBA7950; family UBA9294; genus SPBW01. The sequence goes on from DAOVHV010000008.1 coordinate 753, forward strand.
TCTTGTAGAGGGTCGAGTCCGTTAGCGTGAGATAAGAATCGATCATCTCCGGCCTTCGACAAGGATCTCTGGTAGTTCGGAAAGCTCTTGCACGCGGTCGAATGCTGCGCGAACGCGTTCCTCTTTGCCCTCGATGAGAAGGGAGACGCTTCCCCGGCCCATGCCGATGCCGCTGGAGCAGATATGCGTAGCGCGAACATCGAACAGCAATTCGAACGCATCTATCTCACTCACCACATGCCCGGTGAGCGGATACATGCCGCAGGGCAGTCCCATTGCCAGTTCCAGCTTGCGGCTGCCCATTTCGAGTGCAAGATCGGCAATCGAGGCATGAACGGATTTGGCGATGGAGATGGGGATGACGATGTCGACGCCGAGGGCGATGGCCGTTGGTACGTATCGTCCTACGGTCCCCCCGGTGGCGGCGCCCAGCAATACGCCGACGGTTCCGAACGGATCAAGCGCGTTTCCCCCCTTGATGATCACATCATTGGCGGCAAGGGCGCTGAGAACGGACTTCTCGTCGAACGGAATCTGAACCCCGTCCTTGAGAACCAAATCGGTGGCTTCGCCCAGCCGGGCATTAACGTTCCAGCGATCGTCGATCACTCCGGCGGCAAATGCTCCTTGGTCGATGGGATCGCCGAGCAACTCGGATGCGACGTAGCCGTTGGTCGTTCCCAGGGTCACGATGACAGTTCCCCCTCTCATGGCTCGGGCAACGATGGGGTGGGCGGCAACACCTTGCGCGATCAACCGCTTTGCTGTGGTTGGATTCAGGACTACACTAGCTTTCATAGGACTCCTTAGCCTGGTGCGGGATTCGCGGATATGCTATAAGATGCACCGTTCCGAATCAAAAACAATGGAGTAAGGTGGTCCGAACCGATGCAATACGACAAGGTGCTGTACCAACAGGAGCTCGAGCAGTTTACGTGGGACATCCCTGCCGACTACAACATCGTGAATGTTGTCGAGGGACATGCTCGCAAGAATCCGGACAAGATCGCCGTCTTCTGGGAAGACGCGGCCGGGAACGAGCGGCAAGTTACGTACGCCGAGTTGGTGAAGGGAACTCGTCGCTTCGGTAGCGCGTTGATCGGATTGGGTGTACAGAAACGCGATCCCATTCTCCATGTGCTTCCGCGTTTGCCCGAAGCACACATGGCGCAGTTGGGAACATTCGTAGCCGGCGGCGTGGCCGTTCCGTGCTCCGAAATGTTGAAAGCCAAGGAGATTGCCTATCGATCGAAAATCAGTGGCGCCAAAGTTATCGTAGCCGACGTCTCTATTGTGGAGATCGTTGAAGCGGCTCGCGGAGACTGTCCTCTGGAAACATTCATCCTCATCAATAGCCCGGAACCCCGCGATGGCTGGATCCGGTTCGAAGACCTTGTTGAGGGTGCTGATGAAACGGTGGAGAAGGTTCCTTTGACGGTCGAGGATCCGATGACCATCAATTTCACCTCTGGGACCACGGGAAGTCCTAAGCCGGTCGTTCACAAGCATCGATGGATGTACTGCCATAACCGCATCACGGCGCGTTATTGGTACGGGGCCACCGAGGAGGACATCATCTGGGCGACCACGGCTCCCGGTTGGGCCAAGTGGTATTGGAGCCCGATCGGCGTTTCGTTGACGACAGGCGCAGCGCAACTGATGTACAACGGGCGCTTCGATGGCGAGCGCTACATCGAACTGTTGGAGAAATACAAAGTGACCAAGCTATGTTGTACGCCCACCGAGTACCGCTTGTTCGCACAGCTTCCCGATTTGGCCAACCACCACATCGTGCTCAAGGATGCCCTGTCGGCAGGCGAGCCGCTCAACATCGAGCCGATCGAAGCCTTCAAGCGTGCGTTCGGCGTGACCATCCGCGACGGCTATGGCCAGACCGAATCTGTGTGCTTGGTCTGCAACCTGCCGGGTATGCCGGTCAAACCCGGTGCCATGGGTATGCCGACGCCCGGCCCCGGCGTAACGCTGATTGATGAAGACGGCAATCCTGTCGGCAAGGGAGAGATCGGCGAAATCGCGCTCAAGCCGGGATCACCGGCCATCTTCGACGGATACTGGAACTCTCCGGAGTTGGACAAAGAAGCCTTCTCGGGCGGTTGGTATCGAACCGGCGACCTGGTCCGGATGGACGAGGACGGCTATCTGTTCTTCGAAGGCCGTACCGACGATGTCATCCTAACGTCGGGCTATCGCATCGGCCCTTTCGAGGTTGAAGATGCCTTGGTCAGTCATCCCGCTGTCGTGGAAGCGGCCGCCGTTGCTTCGCCGCATCGCGAACGAGGCGAGATCGTCAAGGCCTTCATCATTCTTGCCGACGGCTTCGAGGCGTCCGACGAACTGACCAAGGAGCTTCAGGATTACGTGAAGTCGGTGACCGCGCCCTACAAGTATCCGCGGGCCATTGACTATGTAACTGGACTTCCTAAGACGACCAGCGGTAAGATCAAGCGCGCCGAGCTGAAGAAGCGCGAATGGAAGGGCTGGGATCGACGATGAACCAACGACGCGTCTGTGCAACGGCTGTTGTAGTCTACACGCTCCTGTTGAGCGGGCTATCGGTTGTTGCAGGCGGGTTCTACCTCGGAGTGCCTGTTTTCACGCTCGATCTCACTACAACGTTGGCGCAACTTCCTGTGGCCGTCAACGGGGCATTCGATGCGCTGGAAGCTACCTTCATCGATCTTGGCGTTCCTCCGGCGGAGTTGAGTGAGATTCGAGCGCAGTTTGACGATGCGCTGACAGGCATCGAAGACTTCACGAGCGAATTCCCGGCGTGGGTTCCCGTACCTTTGATTGGCGGCGGGATCGAATTCGGGTTGCCCCTTCTCATTATCGACGGTATCCGGATCTCTGGAGGATTGCTATCCGAGAGTCTGGTGCGTTCAATCTCGCGCATGGCTGGATTTGAGATTCCGCAGCCATTGGCCGATTTCGACCTAGACATCGGCGAGTACTCGGGAAACGTGACTGCCGATCTTGAGTTCTCAGCATGGGCGTTGTCCACCGAAGTTGTCAAACGCCTGGACTTGCTGATCCTGGCTCTAAATCTTGGTGCCGGGCTCGACCTCATCGGGGGCGAGATCATCCCTCAGATTACGTATGACCTTCCTTCTGAGATGGCGGGTGGCGTGGCCGCGGCATTGAATGCGCTACATCTGGATGAGCTTGCATGGTCCGCGTTTACGTTACATGCCATGATAGGATTTGAGTTGGGACCTCCGTTTTTCAGGCTCTATGGTGACGTCCGATGGACAGTACCTCTGAGCCAAAGCGAGGAATGGTGGGGACTTCGCCCGGGGCCGGTGTCGGCCCTGTTGGGATTCGTGATCCGTTTCTAATGACGGATGAACAACTACTGCAACTGGCCAATGAAATCCGCGAGCGAGCCTATGTGCCCTATTCCGGCTTCAAGGTGGGCGCAGCATTGCTCTGCGCGGACGGCACCGTATTTACCGGCATCAACATCGAGAATGCAGCGTTCGGGCCATCGGTTTGCGCTGAGCGGACGGCCTTCTTCAAGGCCATCTCCGAAGGACATCGCGATTTCGTAAAGATCGCCGTCACTTGTGACAAGAAGTACTGCTCGCCGTGTGGCGTTTGCCGGCAGGTGATGTCCGAACATGCCCCCGATCTGGAAATCCTAATGGGTAACCTACAAGGGACGTTTAAGCGCGTATCCATCCGCGATTTACTGCCGGAGAGCTTTACACTTCTGGAAGACTCTTGAACTCGCTCAGCAACCCTGAGTACGCCCAAAGCTAATGCTTCGCGCCCGAAGCTGAAGCTAGGCCTTGGGAGTTCCCACAATCCTCTCCACAATCAAAGTCGGCGGATGATGCTCGGCTCCGGACGGATCGATCGTATAGGCGGCTTCCACCATCCCGCATACCTGATCGAGATACTCTTCGGAGTTAACGTGGAGCCAAGCCAAGATCTCGTTTTCCTCGACGTGGTCTCCTACTTTCCTATTTAGCTCCACACCGACTGCAGGATCGATTTCGTCTTCCTTGGTATAGCGTCCCGCTCCGAGTAGATTGGCGGCTCGTCCGATTTCCAAGGCGTTCAAACTGGCAATTGTCCCCGATTGAGAAGCGCGAGCTTCAACCTTTCGGGCCGCACGAGGCAGCAAGGAAGGATCGTCGATCACGGCAGGGTTCCCGCCCTGTTGAGAGATGAGTTGCCTGAAGCTGTCCAACGCCTTGCCATTCATGAGCAAGTGATGCAGTTTGAGAACGGCTTCCTCACGCGTGGCCGCCTCTCCGGCGAACACCAACAGCTCAGCTCCCAGCTCGCAACACAAGGTGGAGAGATCGGACGGACCTTTACCTTTCAAGGTGTCGATGGCCTCGAGAACTTCGAGGGCGTTGCCCGTCATCAATCCGAGTGGCTGGGACATGTCCGTGATCAGCGCCGACATCTGGCGACCCAATTTGGATCCGATGGCCACCAGCGATTGTGCCAGTCTGCGAGAGGCTTCCATTTCCGGTAGAAACGCGCCGGCGCCTGTCTTGACGTCGATGACGATGCCTTGAGCGCCGCCGGCGATCTTCTTGGACATGATGGAGGCCACAATTAACGGCAGGGAATCGACCGTCGACGTGACATCGCGAAGCTCGTAGAGAATGCGGTCGGCTGGCACCATGTCCTCGGTATGGTCGGCCAAGGCGAGTTTTGTCTCCTGGACCAGTTTCAAGAATTCGTCTCTCGAAAGATCGGTGCGGAATCCGGGGATAGATTCCAGCTTGTCGATAGTTCCGCCGGTATGACCAAGCGCCCGCCCCGATAGCTTACCCACCGTCAGACCGGCGGCAGCAAGGAGAGGAATGAGAACCAGGGTGGTGGTGTCTCCCACGCCCCCGGTGGAGTGCTTGTCGACTGAGAATCCGCCCATGTCTTCCGGTGTGAACATGGAGCCGGAATGGGCCATCACGTCGGTGAGGATAGCGGCTTCTTCATCCGTCATGCCGCGAATGCACGTGGCCATCAGCAATGCCGAGGTTTGATATTCGGGGATCGAGCCGCTGACCGTCCCGGAGATCCAATGTTCGATTTCTTCTCGGGTCAGGGTTTCTCCGTCTCGTTTCTTTCTGATGATGTCTACCGTATTCATGGACTCATTCTAGAGTTGAGCATCCGAATGATCAAACCGGAATTGGTATAGCATCGTTTCGTTGCCGCGGAAACCGACCGACTCATAAAGGCATCGAGCCGGTTCGTTGTCGATGCGGGCCAGCAAGCGGATGCCGGCCAATTTGAGTTCTTCGGCCAGCTTGATGCAGCACCGAAGCAATGCCTTGCCGATGCCGTGGCGACGGAATTCCTTAATCACATGGAGTTCGTCGAGATAGAGAAATCCCAAACGTGCATCGAGCTTCGGGATTCGCGTGAGAATGGCCAGACCGGCCGATCGCCATAGAATGCAATGAGGAACCACGTGCAGTCTGAACTCAGCGCGTCCAAGAGTCGCAGGCTTTGCCGCATGCCTTCGGGTGCATTTTCAACTATCGTAAGGTCGTCAGGATGGTCTTCAGCCTCGCGATTGCCACGAATCAACTCGCCCAGGGCGTCTAAATGGCTCTCATCCGCTACAACGACTCGGAGTTCGGGCGTTTCCATGGTGGAAGCAACCTACCCGGTTTTAGGGCCTTTGTCCATGCGCAATTGGCGACTGCTGGCTATACTTCGAGTACTGGCGGACGACAATGCTGCTGGTGCCATTGCCGAACGGCAATACTGCAAGTACTACTGGCGGACGACAATACTGCTGGTACCATTGCCGGACGGCAATACTGCAAGTACTACTGGCGAATGGCAATGCCGCAAGTATTAAAGGAGGGACGAATGGACATTCCACGATTCTTGTTTCGAGTAAAGGACCGTCAGATTGAAGAGGAAGCGCGCAAGATGGTGGCCTCGTTTGGATTGAAGAACGTCGAGATTCGCCGCGACGACACCATCAAGGACGCCTGGTTCGAAGACAGCGAAGTGATGAAAACAACGTTCGGACTGGACGATATCCGGGAGTATCTGGAACAGCTAACAGGGAGCTAAGCTGACTCTTCAGCAACTTCCTCTTGGATGATACGGCCACGTTCGTAATATCTCCGAAGTCTGCTGGATAACGTATCGATTCCCCAGACCAGCATAGCGATGAGATATACGCAAATTGCTGCTTGGCTGAATCTTTGTGCGCGCAGCAGGAGCAACAAGAGTTGTCCGATTCCGCCACCACCCACCAATCCTACGATGGTTGACATGCGAATGTTGATGTCCCATCGATAAAGCGAGAAAGAAATATAGGGATTGATGATTTGAGGGATCACGGCGTAGCGAAGCACTGATAGCCAGCTCCCTCCCGTAGCGGTGATGGCTTCAACAGGCCCCGTTTCAATTGATTCCAAGCGCTCAGAATATAACTTAGTTAGATCTGCAATCGAATGAATGAGCAGTGCGAGGAATCCGGCAAAGGGATTGCGTCCAGGACCGACCCATACGAGGAATACAATCGCCCACACGATCGGCTCAATAGATCGGAAGAAGCTGAGAATACCCCGGATGAGCGTGTAAAAAAGGCGTGCAACCGGGGTTCGTGTTAGGTTTCGTGCCGCAAAGAAACTTAAGGGTGCGGCAACCAGAACACCGATCAACGTAGCCATAATGGCCATGTAGATAGTCTCGATAAGCTTGAACACCGCATCTTGCCAGAAACTGAAATCCGGCGAGACCAATGCTTTGAAGATACGTCCCGCCTTGCTCGGATTTGCCAGAAATCGTCGCCACGTATCGCTTTCGATGGTGACTGAGAAGGTGGTAGCCAGGATTGCTGCCATCAGCAAAGCCACCAAGATTCCGGAGCTTGTCCGATACCACGGCGCCGGTTTCTCGCCTCCGCGGACATTGTGAGCGACTGACAGGCCCGAGATTCTCTCATGCAAAGGGCGCTTCCAAGCCAGTCCAATGATCGGGAAGACTGAAATGTGAAAAAGCAGGTAGTACACGATCCGTTGACGAAACGTTGGTTTGGCCCGCGACTCTCCCAACAGAGTTTTTCGTGCTACGCGGTAGCCTAGGGACTGTCCGAAGGACTCCCAGAGGGCAACAGTTTCAAGAATCCCGACGAGGAACACCCAAGTCGGAACGAGGGAGTAGTGCACTTCCTTCCAAACGATCCAGCTGACGCCATAGGTGATGAGTACCCAGAGAATCGCAACGAGAACGAGATCCAGAAAGAACGGGGACAGCCGTTCAGCCATTCTCTTGCGAAGCATCCCCAAGGCCTCACCGAACCCTTCCAGAGTGAGCAGGTTGGGTGGCTGATACTGGAAGTCGTCTGCAGGGCTTCGCATTACGCAATCCTCTCTCTAACTCGACCACTGATGTAGTCAAGCGTCCATACGACGGCAATCATTGCCAACACCACGGCACCTACCTGAGACCAATCACCTTGGTTTCTGTAGTAGAACAACAGATCTCCGATTCCACCCCCGCCGACCAGGGCAATGATGGTGGCCATCCGAACGTTGATGTCCCAGCGATAGAGGGTAAACGCCAAGAACGAAGGGATGATTTGAGGGATGACGCCGAAGCGGATGATCTGGAATCGCGAACCTCCGGTAGCCAAGATGGCTTCAATTGGGCCGGAGTCGATCGATTCCACTTGCTCAGAGTACAGCTTCCCGAGAGCGGCAATAGTATGGATGACAAGAGCCATGACTCCAGCAAAAGGGTTCCCATAGCCGATCCAGACGGCAAAAACTATCACCCAAATCAACGTCTCAATGGAGCGGAACAGGTTAAAGAAACCACGAATGAACGAGTAGACAACGTACCCCGTACGATTCTGACACATCAGATTTCGCGCTCCGAGGAAGCTGAGCGGGAAGGCAAAGAATGCGCCGATCAAGGTGGCGGCTAGTGCCATGAGGACTGTCAGAACCATCAGATTGATGATGGAGAACATCTGCGGATAGGCCCGTTGGTAGAATACGGGATCCGGAACCGCGAAGTGTGAGAAATCCGGGGTGGCGATATCCATGAACACCCTGCGCGCTTCGTCAGTTCTGTTGATCAGTACCCCAAGATTCGCATCAATGATGACCCAGCCAAGGAATATCGTTAGGCTGAGTAGTGCAATGGCAATCCATCCCCATTGGGTGAACCAGATACGTTTTTTTGGAAGCCCTGAGGGATGAATGTAGGTTCGAATGGACGACCCGGACACATGATCGTGCAAGAGTCCTCTGCCAGGCGGTCGCTTGCGAATGACAGAGGTAAGCAACTGAAAGGGAGAGAAGAGTATCGAAATCGGGAACACGATGACTCTTGTCGATCTCTGGATCGCGTTCACGAAGCTGCGTTCAACCCCTTGTAGTGAAAATCCGAACGCTCGTTGCCCCAAGCTTCGACCGAAGCTGCGAAGAAGCACGACAAGCAGCAACGTTCCTCCAAGAACGAGCCACCACATCCATGAATCCAGCCGAAGAGGGTTGAAGAAGGCAGCATACGCGTCGTTCTTGTAGTAGTTCCATCCGGCAATGGTTTGACTTCCCCAAAACACGAGATAGAGATACATGGAAGCGTGAAGGAAGTAGTATACGATGGACCAATCCAACATGAAGCCTAAGAAGCGCTTCCATAGACTGCGGAAGCTCGACGGAGCATACTGCCAACGATTGCCTGAATTCTTGGCACTCATGAGTGACTACCGAACCTCGACTTCCTCGGCCTCATCACCGTAGATCTCCTTGAACTTCGCTTCATCGATTTCGGAAGGAGATCCATCAAACATCAGTTCGCCACCTTTCAACGCGATGATCCGCGTTCCATAGCGACGGGCGAGAGACAGGAAGTGCAGGCTTGCCAATACCGTCACCCCGTCTTCTTGATTCATCTGCTCCAAATACTGCATGACAGAGTGAGAGGTGGCGGGGTCAAGCGCAGAAACCGGCTCGTCGGTGAGCAGAAGATCGGGGTTCTGCATCAAGGCACGAGCAATGCCCACACGTTGTTGCTGACCGCCCGACAATTCGTCGGCTCGTGCATAAGCCTTGTCTTCCAGCCCCACACGGGCCAGATTCTGGATGGCCAGTTTCTTGTCTTCTTTTGTGAACAACCCCAACAAGGATCGCCAAGCCGACATGTATCCAAGCCGGCCCGAGAGCGTATTGGTCAGCACGGTTGAGCGATTGATGAGGTTGAAATGCTGGAAAATCATCCCAATCTTTCGTCGGACTCGCCGCATTCGAGCACTGGAAAGTTGAGTTACGTCAACGCCATCAACGAAGATCTGTCCGGCGGAAGGCTCGATAAGGCGGTTGATGCACCGTAGCAATGTTGATTTTCCCGACCCAGACAGTCCGATGATGACCAGGAATTCGCCCTTCTCCACGGAAAAGGAGACGTTCTTCAAGGCGACGACTTGGCCTCTTTCATAGACCTTCGTCAGATTCTCGAATCTTAAATATGGCTGGCTCATAGGAGTAAGGTCGCGGGGAGACGGAAGCCTCCCCGCAACGTGATTTGTGCTTCTAGATGCTATTCCGGGTTCGTTAATCCGACCAGCGAACGGTAGTTCACGTAGTAGGAGTCGTTGATCGGAGAAACATCAGTCCACTCGTAGAACTCAGGGTCGCCCCAAAGGGCTGCGCCTTCGTCTGTGGCGATATGTGCGGTGATCGCGTCGACGATGATGTCGGCGATGTCCGTCGGGAAGCCCGGGCAGAACGCGATGCAGTCATTCGGCACAGGGCCGACGGTTCCGACAACACCGATGATCTGGACGATGAAGTCGAGCGTGCCATAGAGATCTGTCTTCGCGGCGGCGCCTCGGACGTCAACGCAATACCCGTAGAAGCCTTCGCCATAGAGCTTGTTGTTGTAGTGATCCCACAGCCACATCTCCGGGTCCATACCATAATCCCAGCTCGGACCTTCCCAACCAGAGGGCGGGACCGGCGGAGAACCATAGGACGTGCAGAAGTCTCCCTGCTTGTCGAGGAGCGCGGTGATGGAGTTGGTGTGTCCACCCGTCTTTACGACACCGGCGAACGAGAGTCCCAACTGCTCGAACAGCATGTTCGGGAGAATGTAGCCGGACGTGGAGCCTTCATCGTTGTAGATCCATATTTTGCCATCGAGATCGGCGATCGAGTTGATCCCGGAATCACGCCAAGCATAAATGCTGGAGTAATAGTAGTTGAAACCGTAGCGCGAAGCAGCAAGGCGAGGCGTGGTCTCGAAGTTCGTTTCCACCGAAATGCGCGCATACTGGTCCGTCGTCGGAACACCCAATAGGTTGCCGTCGGCAGCCTTGAATGCTTCGACTAGAGCAGCATAGTCGGGCATGACGCTGACTTCGATAAACAGACCGGTGGCCACACTGATGTCGGCCGCAATACTCGTGGCAATTATCTCGATGACACCGGGACTCGTGGATGGCGGGAAAACCCAAACGATCGGATTGTCACGCGTCCCTAGATCTTGTGCAAAACCGATGACACTGAGTGCCATAACGGCAATCAGCGCCATAGCCAAAAACCTACGCATGGTGCACCTCCTGGTGTTGCAGCAAAAACCTCGGGAAGCAAACTTAGAGCACTCCAACCCCGCTTCCCACTGTAATCCTTATGACGCTATCATAGGTTCATGGGACCTACGAGTCAATGCGTCATTCCTCCGATTCTTCAACTATTCTCTCTTATACGGCACCCCCAAGAATTTCGGGAATCGCACTCGCCCGATGGCTCCGGAAACGACAAGAAGCGTAACGATGTACGGCAACATCGACACAAACTCGCCAGGGATCGGTTTGGAGGGTAGTGTTTTTACCCACTCCGCCAATGCCTGGAAGAACCCGAAAATGAATGCAGCAAGCAGAGCCAGCAACGGGTTCAGTCCACTGAACACGACGCAAGCAAGGGCGATGAATCCACGTCCCGCCGACAGTCCCTTTGTGACCAGACCCAGCCAGGCGACACTCATGTAAGCGCCGGCCAAGCCGGCCATCGCGCCACCGAATACGGCGGCCAGCAAACGGATGCGGTTGATATTGATCCCGGCTACGTCGGCGGCTTCAGGCATTTCACCGGCTGCTTTGAGCATCAGTCCGGCCCTCGTTCGCTTGAGGAACCAATGAATGACGAACGGCAGGACCAATGCCAGCAAGATTACGGGACTGTACATGCCGATGGGTGTTCTGATCTTGAACAGCGAGACGGCTCGGGGGACGTCATGGAAGCCCGGGGCTCCCAGCTGGATCAATCCGAACGCCACAAACCCCATGGCGAACAGATTGATGCCGATGCCTGTCACCATCTGCGTACCCTTCCAATAGGTATTGATGGTCGCAAACAGCAAGGACATCACGCCGCCGACGCCCATTCCTACCAATAGTCCGACGTAGGGGCCGCCTGCTTCAGCGCCAATAGCCCCGGCGAATGCACTTAGCAGTAGGATTCCTTCCAGACCGATGTTAAACAGTCCGGCCGTTTCACCGACGATCTCACCGACAGCAGTCAGCGCAAGCGGGACCATGGCATGCAGGGAAATCCGCAGCAAACTTATGATATCACTGAAGCTCATGCCGATTCCTCCTCTGGTGCGCTTCGTGTTGTACGTCGCAAGCTCCGAATGAGGTTCTGTCCGCCCTTCTTAGCCATTGGGAACAGGCGAATGAGTTCGGGAATGGACATCGCTAGTACGATCGCCCCCATGACGACGCGGACCATTTCCAACGGCACGGGATTGGAGCCATAGAATTGCATGACGCGTCCCCCGGCATTCAGCCCACCGAAGAATATGGCGGCGACGATGATGCCGATGGGATGATTACGTCCCACCATGGCCACGGCCATGCCGTCGAATCCCATGTTGAGCAATTGCGGCAATCCCCCGCCTCCGTAAATGGCGTAGGTCGGCGGCAATCCCATCACGATGGTGGCGCCGGCCAATCCGGCGGCGATGCCTCCGAGGATGAAGCTGAGGAACATCGTTCGCTTGGTGCGGATGCCGCCGTAACGGGCGGCTGACGGATTCAGTCCGGCGGCGCGCAGTTCATATCCCGTGGTCGTATGCCAAAGTAAGAAATAGATGAACAAGGCAAAGGCGATGGACACGAAGATTCCGTAGGAAAGGTCGGTTCTGGGAACCAGAATGGGGAATCTTGCCGTCAACGGGATACTCAGCGTCTTCTCGGCTCTCATCGGATCAACGAGGACGTAGATGGCCAGATACAAGGCCATCCAACGAGCGATCCAGTTGAACATGATGGTCGAGATGACCTCGCTGACGCCGCGCATCAGTTTCAATGCGGCCGGAACCAAGCTCCATGCCGCGCCAACAGTAGCTGCAAAGATGAGTCCGACGATGTGATGCAACCCGGGAGGTAAGGTGAAGTAGGTGATGCACACAGCGGCTATGGCACCCATGTACATCTGGCCCTCAGCACCGATGTTGAACATGCCGGCGCGCAGGCAGATGGAAAACGTCAACGCCGTGAGGATGAGCGGCGTCGCCCGCGATAGTGAGCTCGCCCATTCGTAGGAGCCACCATAGGCGCCCTGGATGAGCGCAAAATAGGCTTTCCAGGGGTCGAAGCCCCAGGTGTACATGAGGATCGCTCCAACCAGCAGTCCTACCAAGGCGGCGATGAGAGACTCCAGCACCGGGTGTAATCCGGTGAGTGTCCGATGGATGCCACGCAGCAAGCGAGATTGTTGTTGTGCTTCTTTGATACTCATGCGATCTCCCTTGCTGCGGTCACGCCACCCATGAGCATTCCCACTCTCTCTCGGTTCAGTTCATCCGGGGAACAGACTTCCATGAATTTCCCTTCATACATGATGGCAACACGATCTGCATATGCGAGCACCTCGTCAAGATCGGCTGAGACAAGGAGGATGGCCCGCCCCTTTCCCCTCATGTCGAGTAGGGTTTGACGGATGTAATAGGCGCTGCCGATGTCCAGTCCTCGGGTTGGCTGAGCGGCTACGATGACCGCCGGATCCTTGGCCAACTCTCGTCCCACGATCAGCTTCTGTTGATTTCCGCCGGACAGGCTCTTAGCAGGCGCGTTGGGGCCGGCGGCTCGGATCTCGAATCGATCCATCAACTCACGCACATGCTGATTGATGCTTCGCCACTTCAAGATTGAGAAAGCTCCGCGAAACTCTTTCCATCGATGGACGCCCAGGATGGCGTTTTCGGCCAGCGTGAACGGCAGCACAAGGCCCAATTCCAAACGATCTTCGGGAATGTGAGCAACGCCGAGACGATAAATCTGTCGCGGATCGACGCCAAGAATATTGGCTCCGTTGATGGTGGCTATACCGGATGTGGGAACGCGAAGGCCGGTTAACGATTCGACCAGTTCGCTCTGCCCGTTTCCCTCGACGCCGGCAATACCGAAGATCTCGCCGGCGTAGACGTCAAACGATACGTCGTCGACTGCGATATCTCTGGTGTTGCCGCGAGCCGTCAGGTTCTCGACGTGTAAGATGCTCCTTCCTGACCGATCGACGGCTTTGTGCGTTTTTCGAACGGGCAGTTCATGATCGCTCAGCTCAACGGCATCAACTTCTTGTTTCATAGCGTGGCCTACCATGAGCTGCGCCAAACGCTCGGTGGTGGCTTCTGCGGTTTGAACGTCGCCAACTATTTCACCCTGTCGTAGAATGACGATTCGATCGGTGACGTCCTGAACTTCCTTCAGCTTGTGCGTGATCAGGATGATCGATTTGCCGGCATCTCGCAGCCTTCGGAGAAGGCTGAACAGCTCATCGACTTCCAGCGGTGTCAGAACCGAGGTCGGTTCGTCAAGGATGAGCAGATCGACATCACGCGACAGAACCTTCAATACTTCCACGCGCTGTTGCTCACCGACTGATAGCTTTTCAACGGGTACATCCAAAGGTACCTGGAGTCCACTTTCCTCCATGAGAGCCTCAAGGTCTTCGATTGTCTTCGTGAGCTGAAGTCTCGAAAACGGACGTTCGAAGCTCAGAGCGACGTTTTCCGCCGCGGTGAACATGCCGACCAAGGCAAAGTGCTGATGCACCATGCCGATGCCGAAGTCGAATGCCTCGCGCGGGCTGGAGAAACGGACGGCGCCCTTGGGAGAAATGACGCGCCCTCGCGTGGGAGGAAGGAGACCGGAGAGAATCTTCGTCAGGGTCGTCTTCCCGGCACCGTTTTCGCCAAGCAAGCCGATGATTTCATGGGGGTGGATTTCCAGGGACGCTTCTTTGAGTGCGACGGTTCCATCCGAGTAAACCTTGGTGATTCGCTCTGCTCGCAGGAAGAAGCCGTTCTCACTTGGTGCTTTCACTTCACTCATGAGTGCCCCCGACGCAGTGCTTTCTTGTAGTCACACGAGCACAATACAAAAAAGGGAGAGAGGATGCATCCTCTCTCCCCGCTTTCTTACTCGTGTTTCATTCCTAGTTCAGCGGATACAGATCGCGGACGGCTTTGATTTCGTCGTCGTTGTTCGCAGTAGGAACAACGATCGAACCATCAAGAATACCGGCTTCGAGTTCGTCAATGGCAGTCCAGATCCACGTCGGAACCGTGGCGCGATTG
>DAOVHV010000032.1 GCA_030671645.1 bacterium
TACTGCTCAGCCAGTGCTCGGGCCGGCACCTGTCCTGCCCCCTTGTCCTGCCCTGGTCCTGTCCGACCAGGACAGGGTCCAGACAAGGACAGGGCCAGACAGGTGCAGGGTCTCCAGACCGTGCCCGCTGGCCCAAGCCTGTAGTAGCTGCGAGTGGCTCGGTCGGAGACCGGCCACAGCCTGGCCTGAAGCGCCTGCGAGTATTGATCCGCCTTGCCGTGGTCGCAGAGGCGGGTAGTCAGCGCCCACGTGAAGAAAGGAAGCGCAAGCATGCTCTTCACTCCAGAAAAAATCGGCTCTCTCGAGTTGCCCAATCGCCTGGTTCGCTCCGCTACCGCCGAGTGTCTGGCCGACGCGGCCGGCCGGCCCATGCCCCGGCTCAAGCAGATGTATCAAGAATTGGCCAGAGGCGGCGTGGGACTGATCATCACCGGCCACATGTACGTGCACCCTTCTGGCAAGGCGCATCCGGGCATGACCGGTGTCTTCTCCGACGACCTGATCCCTGGGTTGGCAACATTGGCGGACACTGTCCACGCTGAGGGCGGAGCGATCGCTGCGCAGATCAGCCATGCCGGGCGCCAATCGCGTGGTGGCATGGTCGATGACCCGATGGGGCCGTCCGCGTATGCGTCCACACCCCCTCGTTTGGGTGCAAGGGAAATGACGATCGATGAGATTGAAATGATGATTGACGCATACGCCCAAGCTGCCAGGCGAGCCAAACAGGCTGGCTTTGACGCCGTGCAGATCCACGCAGCGCATGGCTATCTGGTCAGCCAGTTTCTCTCGCCGATTGCGAACCAACGAAGCGACGAATGGGGCGGAAGCCTGGAGAACCGGTCCCGGTTTATGAGAAGGATCATTGCCGCCGTTCGAGAACAAGTCGAACCCGATTTTCCCGTATTCGCAAAGCTTGGCATTCGGGACGAATCCGAGAAAGGGCTTAGTCTGCAAGAAGGTGTGGAGATTATCCGCCAGCTTCCGGACATGGGATTGGATGCGGTGGAAATCTCGGGTGGACTGGCCGAGACCAGTGCTTTCAACATTGCTGGAGATATCAAACCCGGGGAGAACGAAGCGATTTTCCGCTCTTGGGCGCAAGCAGCACGTGAAGCAGCCGATCTTCCCGTCGTTCTGGTGGGTGGTATGCGGTCGCTGGCAACGATGGAGGACGTACTGCAGTCCGGCGACGCGCAGCTGATCTCCATGTGTCGCCCGTTGATCTGCGAGCCCGATCTTCCGGATCGATTGTCCAGCGGGGCCTCGGAAGCATCCGCCTGCGTCTCCAAGAATCGCTGTTGGCCGAGAAAGGAAGATATCGGGATTTCATGTAAATGCTCCGGTGTAGTAGGAAAGAGGCATTCGGCATCTGGCGTATGAATCACCAAACAATTGCACTTGCTCGACATGGTGAGCCGCCGCCCCAATAGGTATGCCGATTCCAGCCTGCTTGGGAACCGCGACTAGGTTCTCGGTCCGAAAATCGTTGTCCCCAGGCGGATCATGGTGGCGCCTTCTTCGATGGCGACGGCATAGGAATCACTCATTCCCATCGAGAGCACGGTCATTGAGATGTTCGGAATCTCTTCGGACGCGACGCGATCGAACAGGACTTTGGTCTCGCGGAAGATGGACCGAAGCTCCTCAGGGTCGTTGACAAGGGGACCCATGGTCATCAGACCGCGAATTTGGACAGATCCAAGTTGTGCGATTTCGCGGACGAGGCTGGTGACAGCTTCAGGGAAAACGCCGGATTTCTGAGGCTCGCGAGCCGCATTGACCTCGATGAGGATCGGCATGATACGGCCCATCTTTTCGCACTCCCGGTCGATTGCTCCAGCCAAGCGCAGGGAATCGACCGTTTGGATGCTGTCGAACAACCGGACCGCTGTCTTGACCTTGTTGCGCTGAAGATGCCCGATCATCGCCCACGACGCAGCATTAGCTCCCAGCTGTCCGATCATGGCCTGGACTTCCTGAACGTAGTTGTGTCCGACGATGCGAACACCGGCATCGATGGCCGCACGAACCTCTTCCGGCGATCTCGTTTTGGCGGCGGCAACGAGTTCGACGTGCGGCGGAAGCGTCGCTTTGATCTGTCGCACTCGATCAGCTATTGACGGCATGCTCAACCTCCTGGATCTTCGGCCAAAGCATTCCATGTTTCATATTTCTTGGTCAAGGCGCCCTGAACCTGCTCGTGTTCGATTCCCAGTTCCGAGACCCTTCTGCCATCTCCGTCCGTGCTGGCTTCGACAAGCCCCGTTTCCAATTCTTGGAGTTGGCGTTCCAACGCTTCGATGTCAGCCTCAAGGGCCTGGCGTTGTGCCTCGATTTCCCGGGAGCGATAGTCACTGTGCTTGGGCTTGGTTGCTGTAACTTGCGATTGGGGCCGGTTTTCAGAATTCGCGTTCTTCTCTTGAACCGCATTCCCTTCGTGGTGCCTTCGGAACTCCGTGTATCCGTAGCCGTGAACACGAAGTTCACCGTCTTCGACGAGCCAAACTTGCGTCGTGACGGCCTCGAGGAGTGCTCGGTCGTGGGATATGAGAAGAACGGTGCCGGGATACTCCTGCACCGCGCGTTCCAGGATCTCCTGGCTGGCTAGATCGAGATGGTTGGTCGGCTCGTCAAGCAACAGCAGGTTCCCTTCGATCAGCGACAGCAAAGCAAGGGCAACCCGGCTTCGCTCCCCGCCGGACAGGGCCTCCATCTTCTTCTCAACCTCGTCGCCTGAGAACAGGAAACGGCCCAGCAATCCGCGAGCCTCTGAGATGGTCAGCGAAGCCCGCGACAACACGCCAGCGAGGACCGTGTCGCGGCCATGCAATCCTTCCTGCCGTTGACTGAAAGTGGCGTATTTCACATTGTGCCCCAGTTCGCAGGTTCCGGCTAAGGGCGGATGCTCGCCGATCAAGGTCCTCAAGAGCGTGGTCTTTCCACATCCGTTGGGGCCGATGATTGCAATCTTCTCGCCGCGATAAACGACGGCTTCGGGTATTGAGAACAATGTTCGGTCAAAGCCGATGTTCAGATCGCAAACCGATATCACCCTCTTGCCGGGGAGTACGGACATGTTGATGTGAAGTGAGATTCGTTTGGCGTCTTTGGGGCGCTCGATCCGAGTCTTCTCGATACGCTCCAGCTTCCTTTCGCGATCCTTGGCTTGGCGAACCTTCTGCCCCGCTTTGTGACGGCGAACGAAATCCTTGTATTTCTCGATTGTCTCTTCTTGCTGGTCGTAAGCTTTCAACCGGCGTTCTCGGTCGGCATCCCGTTGTGCTCTGGATTGTGAGTAACCGCCCTTGTAGACGGTGACTTGTTCGAAGGCGATGTCCCACGTCCGATTGGCCACGCGATCGAGCAAGTGGCGATCGTGCGATACGAGGATCAGAGCACCCGGGAATTGAAGTAGCGTTTCTTCCAGCCAGTCGAGGGCGCCGAAGTCGAGGTGATTGGTGGGCTCGTCGAGCATCAATAAATCGGGTTCTTCCAGCAGTACGCGTGCCAACGCGGCCCGCGCTTCTTCGCCTCCGGAAAGCACTTCGATTGGCGTATCGAATTGGTTTGGTGCAAACCCTACCCCGATGAGGGCGGCGCGGATGCGAGCATCGATTTCATATCCTCCCGCTCGCTCGAACTGGTGCAACAGGTCGTCGTATCGATGGATCGTTTCCGAGTCGTCTGCCCCGTCGGCAATGGCGTGTTCCAAGCGCCGCAATTCGGTCTCCATCTCTCGGAGGTGAGTGAACGGGTGGTCCATGGCTTCGCGTAGCGTTCCTTCGTCTTGCAGCCGAGACGTTTGCGACAAGTAAGTGATTCGCACGTCCCCGATCAGGCGCGCGGCACCTTCGGACGGCGACTCCAGGTTGGCGATAATCTTGAGCAGGGTTGATTTCCCGACTCCGTTGTCTCCGATCAGTGCGATTCGATCGCCGCGGGCTAGTTGAACTGAGAACGGATCGAACAAGACGTCGGCAGCGAATGCCTTGCTCAGTCGCTCGATTTGCAGGATGGACATGAGGTTGATGGTACGGCAAGGGCAAGAGGGTGCAAAGCGTAGCTTCTTCATAACCGGTGTGCTAGCATGCTGCGGTGGGACGAATGCGCGAAGCCATGTTGTACGACCGGATCAACGAAGGGCGTGTGCACTGTCGGCTGTGCTCCCATTGTTGCATCATTGCTGACGGCGAACGGGGTATTTGCCAGGTGAGAAAGAACGAAGCCGGCAAACTGGTGAGCTTAGTGTATGAGCGCGTCATCGCTCGCGATGTGGATCCCATCGAGAAGAAGCCGCTGTTTCATTTCTACCCCGGCACCCGGGCTTACTCCATAGCCACTGTCGGCTGCAATTTCACCTGTCTTCATTGTCAGAACCACTACATCTCTCAGTATCCTCGTGTGCATGCCGGACAAATCGTGGGAGATCGCGTGGCGGCTGCCGAAATTGTGGCCGACGCCGTTGAAGCAGGGTGTCATTCGATTGCCTATACCTATACTGAGCCGACCATCGCCATCGAGTATGTGCTGGAGGTCATGGGTGAGGCCCGCGAAGCCGGCCTCACCAACGTCTGGGTGACCAACGGGTATTTCACGGCGGAGACCGCCGCTCTCATCACGCCGCTGCTTGATGCCGCCAACATCGATCTCAAGGGAATCTCCGATCGGATGTATCACGAGATCGTGGGCGGGAACGTGCGGCCGGTGCTGAATACGATCGAACGGCTGGTTCGATCGGGCGTATGGGTGGAGGCGACCACGGTGGTTATTCCCGAGGTCAACGATTCGCAAGACGAGTTGCGATGGACCGCGGAGGCCATTCGCGGCATTTCTCCTACCATCCCGTGGCATGTCAGTCGATTCTTCCCCGCCTATCGAATGGTCAATCGACCGCCGACTCCGACTTGTACGTTGAAACGAGCGAAGGAGATTGGCAAGGAAGTAGGGCTTCAGTACGTGTACATCGGCAATCTGCCCGACGAAGGCGAATCCACCCACTGTCCGGCGTGCGGCGCCAAGGTCATCACGCGGTCGGGTTTTCTGGTGACGGAGGTTCGATTGATGGAGGGAGTTTGCCCGGAGTGCGAAGCGGTCGTTCCGGGGGTGTGGTTCGCGAACCCTTCGGGTTCGTTGGAGTTTTAGCGTAGCGAAAACTCCTGTGGATGACGAAAGGAAATTCGGTTGGCTGAAATCTCATGAAACTACTGGCGGTCGCAATCATGAAGCGAGTGGATACTGGGAGCTGCGCTGCTGCCTGCCCAATAAGAGCGCCGGCCGGCGCTGGGCCAATCGGCTGCAACGTGCGTAATCCGTCTTACTCCACGCGTGGCTAACGCTTCGATATGTTGACGCGCCGGTCTTCGCCGAACTCGCAGAGTTCGCCGAACCCGAGGGGTTCGCAATCCAGCAGTTCGATGGATACTTGAACGTGACTGATTTCTACCAACCCGTCGATGTGATCGGGCCACTCCACCACGCTAACGCCGGATTCGGGAGGCAGGTAATCGTCCAATCCGACTTCCGCCAACTCGTCCAAAGAAGATACGCGATAGGCGTCGATGTGGTGCATGCACATCCGTCCTTGGTACGAGCGGGCGATCATGTAGCTGGGAGAGACGACGACATCCGTAATCAGCAAGCCTTTGGCGATACCTTTGGCGAGAGTGGTTTTGCCTGATCCCAACGGTCCGACCAAGGACACCACCATGCCGTCAGTCAGGATGGCAGCCAGCTCGACGCCGATTTCCTCCATCTCCGCGGGAGTATGGGCGATAATCGTCTTGTTCATTAGGCGCGCAAGTGAACGTCGAAGGCCTTGAACCCATCGGCAATTTGCTCAATGGCGGCGGCCACTTCGGCATCGGTCAACGTGCGATCCGCGGCTCGGAAAACCAGTTCATACGTCAACGATTTTCGGTCCGCGGCGATCTGCTCGCCTTGATACATGTCATACAGCAAGGCCGAATGAACGATCGTTTCCTTGAGAAGGAGCTCTCGAATCCGTGCTTCCGGCAACGATTTCGGGGCGGAAACCGACAAGTCGCGTTTGGACGCCGGAAATTGAGAGATCTTCTCATAGCGAATCGCCCTCTCGGTTTCCGCTGTCAGATCGGCCCCCGAGAACTCAAACAGAATAATCGGAACTTGGATCGCGAACTGCTCGGTCAAGGACGGGTTAAGTGCTCCCATGAATCCCATCCGTGCCCCGGCCCGTTCGAACCAGGCGCTCTGAGATGGACGCAGGAACGAAGGCGTCTCCTCAGGGACGATACCGACGTCGCGAAGGTTCAACCGTGCGAACAGCTGATCGAAGATGCCCTTGGCCAATGGCAGGGTCACCATTTCTTTGCCCTTCATGGGGGTTCCGGTGCGGCCGAACAAGGCGCCTCCCAGCGTCTCCTGCTCTCCGCCGGATTGGGAGAAGATGCGTCCCCATTCGAAGATCATGCCGCCGTCCACGCCCTGGCTGAGGTTCGTCTCCACGACCGCAAGGATGTCGGGCAACAGGCTGTTGCGAAGCGCCGTTTGGCCCTGCGTCATTGGATTCAGAATGCGGATGAGATCGTTATCGGGTTGACCGAGAATCTCGCGCCAAGCACGATTGTCGAATCCGTCGGTGATGACCTCAATCATGCCTTGACCGACCAGAGCCTCTCGGACCCGGTCTTTGTCTCGCTCGATACGGTCTTTGCGTCCAATCCTGAGGACGGGCGACGGCGATTGGGAGGACAACCGATCGTAGCCATAGATTCTGCCGACCTCTTCGATCAGGTCTGCTTCTCGCTCCAAATCGCGGCGATGAGCTGGAACGATGGCGCGAATGGCATCTCCCTCGGCCTCGGCCGGAATTTGCAGTCGAGTCAAGATATCGAGGCAGGCTGCCTGATCGACATCGATTCCCAACACGGCGACGGCACGTTCGGGGCGCAATCGAAGTGTTTCTGGCTCGACCGGGGCCGGATAGGCGTCGGCAAGCCCGGCGTGCACCTGGCAACCGGTCAGCTTCTGAATAAGGTGAGTTGCTCGAGCAGCCACGAAGGGAATCATTTCGGGATTCAGGTCCCGTTCGAACCGTAGAGATGCTTCGGAGCGAAGATTCACCGATCGGGCCGACATGCGGATTCGATAGCCGAAGAATGAAGCGATTTCCAGTAGCACGCGCGACGTTTCAGGCCGAATCTCGGAGCGCTCGCCTCCCATCAAGCCGGCCAGTGCCAACCAGCCATCTTGATCGCCGATCATCAGCACTTCTGAAGAGAGATGGCGATCTACACCGTCGAGCGTTCGAAACGCTGCGCCCTCTATTGCCCTTCGAATAACAACGGGTTCTTGCACCAAATCGGCATCGAACGGATGAAGGGGCTGGCCCAGTTCGAGCATGACGTAGTTGGTGGCGTCCACAACGTTGATCAACGGGCGCATACCTGCCTTGATCAGTCGATGCTGTATCTGCAGCGGGGACGGTCCGATGCGAACACCCTCCATCAGCTTGGCCGCATAGCGTGGGGTATCCCTTGGGTCTTCGATCTCGATGCGCACCAAATCGGTGATCGGAGGAAGCGTTTCCTCGACCGACGTATCTATCTCTGCCAACGGACGATCAAGTACAGCGGCCACTTCGCGGGCCAAGCCATAAACCGAAGCGCAATCGGGCCGGTTGGACGGAACCTTGATATCGAGAATGAAGTCGTCGTATTCGAACAGTTCATTCAAATCGGTGCCGGTCGTAAGATTGAGTTCTGCGGGGAAATCCCAAATGCCTTCGGATTTCTCTTCCAGTCCCAGTTCTGCTTTGGAGCAGATCATGCCGTTGGAAACTTGGCCTCGAATCTTTCGCTGTTCGATTTTAAATCCGCCCGGAAGTTCTCCTCCGGGTGTGACTACGGGAACGGTCATACCGGCGGCTACATTGGGCGCTCCGCATACGATTTCGACCCTTTCGGAGCCCAAGTCGACATTGCATAGACTGAGATGATCGGAATCAGGCAGGGGCTGGCAAGAGACGACATGTCCAACGACGCCCCCGGTTAGGCTGCCCGTTCGCTCGATTCCCTCGACTTCCAATCCGGCCAGCGTCAATCGCTGAGCCAACTGGTCGATGGATTCCTCTGTAACTTCAATCTCGACGTAGTCCGCCAACCAGCGGCACGGCACCTTCATGGACTCCTCCTCCCGAAACCCTATAACGAGATGTTCCCATAAAGGATGGTGGCTCCTTCTCCAAGAACCGGGGTGGCGATGCCGATCCGCGCGGTCATGGAGATGAGACCACCAAGCGTGGATAGCTCGATGATTTGCTCCATTCCGGCCTCTATGCTGGGGGAGGTTGTACCGAATTCATCTAGGCTTGTCCAACCTGTGCCCACGGTTACGAA
>DAOVHV010000014.1 GCA_030671645.1 bacterium
AACAAGCTCGGGTGCTGAAAATCCTGGTTTCAAACTGTACTCTCATGGGGGAGAACATAGAGCCTGACTACAAAAACCCCTTCGACCTAGTGGCCGAAGGAGTGCGAACTGCAAACTGGTACACCCAAGAGGATTCAAACTCTGCTTGAGATTCGCCACACAAGCCTTCCCTGGTTGTGGTATTTCGAATCCCTACTCTGGGGGCAGGGTCAAATTGCCAAGTACTAGCTGCGCAGCTGGACCAACTATTTGTGGAAGATCTGGTTGAGCCATATCCATGCACATGGCGAACGGTTGGGATCACATACGGTCCCTGAGGCATTACAAGGATCTTTGCATCATCTCCCAGCAGCGACAGAGCACGGCCGATGCCTTCTTCTACTGAAGAGATTTGCTCTGCAAATGTATGGGCAGCATCTTCCTTCTTGAGTCCCTCAGAGCACACGAAAAGGTGGCTCGTTCTGCGCAGTACTTGAATCAGCTTCTCAACCCCCCATTGGTCCAGCGTGAAATGCGACTCAATACTGATGTAGTCTAAGTACGCCGCTAGATCTTTCATCTCCCCCAGACGTACAAGATTGTCTCGAAACGAACGACTGCCTAGCCCGTCTCGGCATTCCGACACCAGAATGATCACGCCACCTTCCTTCACAATCCTGGATGCGGCGACCAGCCCCTTGCCACACTGGTAGTAGTTCCTGTCTTGGGGATATCCACCGTTGGTGGTGATCACAATATCGGCTTCGGTCTCAATCTCAACCTCAACGTATTGGGAGACATGCGCTACGCAAGCGCTCCACGCAGCCTCCAAGTCGCCGGCAACGATATTCGAGATGCGTTTCTTGCCATCAATTGCCACGTTCACGATGAAGTCTGGACGCGCGGCGCGTGCGATCTCCGTTGCTTCTTCGTGGACCGGATTGCCCTCAAGAATGCATGAGTCTGCGCGCGGTGATTCAAGAAGAAGTGGGGAATGGAGTAGTTGAATCGTTCTTCTTCCGGCAATTCCGGGGCAGATGGACTTGCGGCCACCTGAGTACCCAGCCATGAAATGTGGTTCTACGAGACCGGTCAGGATCTTCAAGTCGCTCTCGACGTAGGTCTTGTTCAGTGTAATTGGTAGCCCTCTGCGTGTTTCTCCCAGTTTGACAAGCTGCTCGTCGTCTTGTGCATCGTGGCAGATGACTCTGCAAGAATCCGGGAGACAGCCCCCAACCAGCTCTTGGATAGCGCCTTGCCCCAGAGGTTGATGAAGACCCGACGCTACAAGAACAGTACAGCGCTTTAGGTTCGCGCCAATTGTCTTGAGAATTGCTGGAAGCAACAACCTGTTGGGTACGGGTCGGGTGTTATCCGACACGACGATGCAGGCGGACTCCTTGCCCTTTGCCAAATCGACAAGGGGCGCCGTCCCTATGGGATGAGAGAGCGCAGCTGCAAGGGTCTTTCCAGGATCTGCCAGAAGAGGCATTGGCTGAATCTCAACTACGCCAAGCAGGTGGCGTTGTGAGATCTCAACCGGCAGCTCCTTCTGTCCGTAGAGGAGTGATACTTGCACCTTCTCCCACCCTTTCCTTCCGGCGATGTCAACTCAAAGGGCCACGTTACCTGTTTGTCTCACCCGATCAAGACGACAATTACATTGCCTTGGTGACTTGCACCAAGTGGTCGGTCCATTTGCCAGCTCAGTCTAACCCACATCCTCATGCTGATACCACAGCCGGAATCCACGCTTTGGACTCTTGCGTGAGAGGTCCCGAGGACTTGGCGAGGGGCATCCTCCAATCATTCAATACAGCTTCTGACCCTGACATCCTGACATCTGTGTGGCCCCAACGTCTGTGACTCCAATGCTTCGCGTGCAAGACTTCCCGCTTCGTCTCGGAGGACCGACCGAGTCTTGGCACCATGTCTGTCCAGGCTCCGAGGAGAGGCGTCCAATCCTATACAATGCGGTGAAGGGTGTTTCCCCCGACCCAACGTGGAGATTGCCCCGAAAAGGAGAACGAATGGACATCTGGGATCGAATTGTTGGCTGGGTTGTTTCGTATGGAGGGCAACTGCTTGGAGCCGTTGTCACTCTAATTGTCGGTTACGTTCTGGCAAGGATCTCGCGTAGGGTTATCTTGCGGCTGCTGAAGAGGGCGGAGACCCCGCCTGCGATCACCTCGTTCGTATCTCGCGTGTCATTCATTGCGATCGTTATCTTCGCCGTGATTGCTTCGTTGGCGAAGTTCGGGGTCCAAACTACCTCCTTCGTCGCCGTTCTCGGAGCAGCAAGTTTTGCCATTGGCTTTGCGTTACAGGGCTCTCTCAGCAACTTCGCTGCCGGGGTTCTCATTCTCTTGCTTCGACCGTTCAAGATAGGGGATTACATCGAGGTTGCGGGGGTCACGGGATCCGTTAGGGATATCCAGCTATTCACTACAGTTCTTGCCACACCGGACAACGTGAAAGTCCTGGTGCCAAACGGAAAGGTCTTCGGTGATACGATCAAGAACTACGCCGGCTACGAAACGCGAAGGCTCGATGTTAGCATTGGAATTGGATACGGCGTATCGATTGAGAAGGCGCTGTCGGTGGCCTATGAAGTGCTCGGGGCTGATGAGCGGATCCTAACGGAGCCGGCTCCGCAAGTGTTGGTATCGGACCTCGCCGATTCGAGCGTCAATCTGGTTCTGAGAGCTTGGGTCGACAGAGCGAATTATGGTACCGTCTTGTCCGACCTGAAACGCTGCATCAAGGAAGCCTTCGACGAGAACGGTATCGAGATCCCATTCCCTCAGTTGGTGATTCACACTGCAGACAGCGGCTAGACGATGCTCTTATGGTGCACCAAGTTTTTGCGCGGGAGAACGCGGAGTCAAGTCGTGTCTTTTGACGTTTTCTGCCCCCTCAAGAATTGCACACAATGAGCATTTAAGCTTGACTTCGAACTGGCAAGAATAGCCTCTAAATGTTGGCTTCGCGATACTCAGCAGCTGTCGAAGCCTTCGGCCAATAGGCTGGAAGATTGCGATCGGTCAAAGCTCTGCTTCTAATAGCTCAAAGAACTGAGTCAGATCTACGTTCCCACCGGAGAGAATGACCCCAACGCGCTTGCCTTTGACTCCAACCGAACCATTCAGTAACGGTGCGACGGCAACGGCAGATGAGGGCTCGATGACGATCTTCATCCGCTCCCAGATGAAGCGCATGGAGCGAACGATGTTTGCTTCGGAGACGAGCACGATGTCGTCGGCCATGTCGCGGATGATCTCAAACGTATTCTCTCCCAGCGGCGTACGCAGGCCATCGGCGATCGTATGGGGGACGAAATCGATGATGCGTTCTCCCAGCGCGATGCCGCGTGCGGCATCATCGGCTCCTGCAGGCTCGCATCCGATTACGGTGGCCTTCGGAAGCAAATGCTTGGCCGCGAGCAGGGTGCCCGATAGTAATCCGCCGCCACCAACAGGAGCCAGGATCAGATCCAGTTCGCCAATCTCCTCGATCAGCTCCAGACAAGCTGTACCTTGCCCGGCGAACACGCGGGGATCATCGTGGGAATCCAAGAATGTAGCTCCGGTTTCTTCTCGAATCCGTTCCGCCGTTTCATGTCGACCAGCCTGTGTAGGAGGACATAGCGTGATGGTGGCTCCGTAGCCAGCGGTGGCTTGCTTCTTGATGCCAGGTGCGTTCTCCGGCATCACGACGTAAGCCGGCACGCCATGGAGCCGCGCTGCCAGCGCCAATGCTTGCGCGTAATTTCCGCTGGAGTGGGTGAGTACGCCACATCCACGCTCGGACTTAGTCAGGCTGGCAACAGCGTTGCAGGCTCCCCGGAACTTGAACGAGCCCGTCTTCTGGAAGTTCTCGCACTTGAAGAACACCGAGGCTCCGACCTTTTCGTCCAGCGTGGAACAGGTCAACACTGGTGTGCGATGAATGAACGGTGCGATGCGATCTTGTGCTTCGAGTACGGTCGCTCCCGAAAAACGTGTCACAGTGCCTTTACCCGGAACACGTGTTGTCGATAGAAGCGCATTTCGTCGATTGATTCGCGAATGTCGTCCAACGATCGATGGGTTGATTTCTTGACGACGTCTTCCACTACGCCGGGATACCAGCGATAGACGAGTTCTTTGATCGAGCTGACGTCGACGTTGCGGAAATCCAGGTAAGCGTTGAGCTTAGGCATGTGGTGCATGATGAAGCGGCGGTCGAATCCGATCGAATTGCCGCACATTGGGGCTTTGCCCCGCAAGCAAAGTTTCTTCACAAAGGCCAGCGTTTGCGCTTCGGCTTCGGCCAGCGAGATCTTCGATTTGCGGCTGGCTTCGGTGAGTTTGGACGCACCGTGCTGATCGATGCACCATTGATCCATTCTGGTGAGCACGTTTTCAGGTTGATGAATGATCAGAGCCGGGCCTTCTTCCACAATACTCAAATCTTTGTCCGTGATAATGGTGGCGATTTCTAGAATTGAACAGCTACGATCGTCGATTCCGGTGGTTTCAAGATCCATCCAAACGAGATGGGAGGGTGATTTTGGCATGAGTTTCCTTTCCGTTGACACAGCATACCGATAATCCGGATTCGCGGCCAGCAGATCAGAGCAAAACGGACGATCTGAAGCTCGTCCGCGGATCTGACGAGACAGTGAATTACACATCTTAACCGACTTCTGACAGAGCAGACTGATGGCTTCGCCGGGTCGTCTCAGTCTCGATTCTCTCCTAACGGATAAAGCCCTTGACGAAGGCTTCGTGGTGAGCTAGCCTTACCGCGATTTCACATAGTTTGAAGGCTGATATTGTGTGGCGAAACTCCGCTCCTTGGGGTTTCGCCTTCGACAAAAATAGGCCGAGCGCTTCCAATATGAGCGCCCGTACCAGTGGCGGATAACCCGTTGGCTGTGCGGAAGGCCGGTATGAGGTGAAGTATGAGTAGTAGCAAAGAGAAGGCGACGGAGAAATATGTCGCGCGTGAGTTTCGGAAGAGCTTCTCGCTCGGGCTCTTCTTCCTCGTGGTGACGTTGATCCTCCCGGTCCTCAACCAGTTTGCCGGAGGATTCATGGCCAGGAAGCTGTTCGGGGAGATCTCGGTGACCTACATGTACTCGGTGCTCTTCATCTACATTGTGGCGTGGGTTATCACGATTTACTACGTCCTTCGCACCGATCGTGAAGAGGAGGAACATTAGGCCATGCAACAACCAATCGCAACCGCCCTAGTGGGCGTTGTTGTAGCGATCAGCGTCACAGTTGCCTTTCTCTCGCGCAAGTTCACCCGAAGTACGTCGGAGTTCTATGTGGCTGGTCGAGGAATTAGTGCGATCCAGAACGCGCTTGCTCTTTCCGGCGACTACATGAGCGCGGCATCGTTCCTGGGTGTGGCCGGCCTGGTCTGGGCCTACGGATTCGACGGTATCTGGTATGCAGTTGGTTTCTTTGCCGGATGGCTTGTTCTGCTCCTATTCCTGGCCAGTCCGATTCGCCGGTTCGGGGCCTACACAATCGCAGACTTCGTAGCCGGAAGGTTTCATTCGAAGCCGCTCCGCATCGCGGCGATGGTTGGAACATTGATGGTATCGCTGTTCTACATTGTCCCGCAGATGGTGGGCGCTGGAGAGCTCTTGGGGTTGCTTCTCGGATGGGATTATGTCTTCGCCGTTGTCATCGCCGGAACGCTGATCACACTCTACGTTGTGCTCGGTGGAATGCGTGCGACCACCTACAACCAGATCATCCAGTGTGTCTTGTTGTGGACAGCGATGTTTGTCGTCATGACGCTTGCGCTCGGCAAGTTCAACTTCAGCTACAGCGAGCTGCTGGGTACGGTGAGCGAATACACCGAACCGGGAAGATGGCTTGATTTCAAGAACAGTTTCGCGCTGATTTTCGGCCTTGTTCTCGGTACAGCAGGCTTGCCGCATATCCTTATCCGCTTCTACACCAACCCATCCGGGCGGTCGGCTCGATGGACGACGGTATGGACGCTGCTCATCATCGGCACGTTCTATATGATGACGCCGGTCGTTGGATTGGCGGCCCGCTCCTTGCTGGGCGATACTCCCACCTCAAACAACCTGGTGCTTCCTCTGCTGGCGCAGTTTGTCGGCGGTGAGTGGATGATCGGTGTGGTCATTGCCGGTGCCTTCGCGGCGATTCTTTCGACGGTGGCTGGGTTGGTCATCGCGTCAACTGGCGCTATTGCTCACGACCTATTCACCATGTTGGTTCCTGGCGCCTCGGATAAACGTCAGGTCGTGATGGCCAAGCTGACGTCGGTCGGCGTCGGTATCATCGCCATTCTCACCGGGCTTCTCTTCCGCGGTTATAACGTGGCATTTCTGGTAGGACTTGCGTTTGCAATTGCTGCCAGTACCTTCTTCCCTGTCCTTATGATGGGTGTGTGGTGGAAGGGAACGACCGAAAAGGGTGCGCTCGCCGGGATGATCGTCGGGATGGTCGGTTCCGGGGTGATGATCGCGACCAACCTTCTGAACGTACATACGCTGAAGAATCCATCCATCATTACTGTTCCGGCCGCTTTCATCGTGATCTACTTGGTGTCCAAGATTGACGGCAAGACGCCACATGACACGATGGAGTTCATGCACAAGGTTCATATGCCTGAGAAGGTGCACAAAGTGGAATCCAAGTAACACATTCTTCGGCGCCGACCTGGGCATCCACAAGAGAATCGAAAGACAAGAACAACACGGGGCACAGTAAGAAGCTGCGCCCCGTGTTTCGTTTCATTGCGCACCAATTTGACAACTGCCATTTGCGAGTCAAGCTACATAGGGGCGAAATCCTCTCCTTAGTGAGAGCGGGCGTTCTGCTTGTCCGGAATGGGTGCAAGACTTCTCAAGCACGGCGTACCACTTGGTCTGCTGGGTGAGAAAGAGTAACGGCGGAGGCACCTCATCTGCGCCCGCCGAACGGCTAACGCTAGAATCGTTCTAATCACTCCTCGTGCTCGATACTGTATGGCGACGCCGGAATCCGGCGTGGGACTAGACCTGGGGTGTGAAGAGGCCTATATTGGTATCATGGGTCAAGCGGGAAGTAGCCTACACGGCACGAGTTCACTTCACTCAACCGACCATCCCGACTGCTCTCGGCCCTCCGGCGAGTGCTGCCTCGATGACGGTACTACGATTCGCTTTCGGCCGATCGAGCCGACCGATGTCTCGGCGTGCAGAGGCATGCTCTCCCTATGCAGTCCGAAGAGCCTCTATTCCCGCTATGCGCGGCCCGTTCCGACGGCATCTCAGGAGATGGCTGAGGAGCTGTGCCGGCAGAACCTGGATTGCGATCTAACGATCGTCGCCGAGATCATCGTCGATGGCGCGGCGACGATCGTTGGTGCGGCACAGCTGCTTTCCGATTCGGGGCACAAGGATGCCGAGTACACCGTGCTCGTGGGCGATCACTGGCAGGGGAAAGGGCTGGGTGGGGCATTCACCTCCTTCTGCCTGCAGGTGGCGCATGCGCGCGGTATCGGCCGGGTCATTGCTGAATTCCTCCCGGACAACATGCGGATGATCCACATCCTCGAAGTTCGCGACTTCAACCTTTATCGAGATTCCCAGGGCTACGTCGTTTCGGGGCAGAAGCTGATTGGTACCAGAGGTCAAGCGGGAAGCAGCCCAAACGGCATGCGCTTACTCTACTTAGCCGATCATCCTGACGGTTCTCTACCTGTCGGCGAGTGCTGTCTCGATGACGGCACCACGATTCGCTTTCGTCCGATCGAGCCGACCGATGTGTCGGCGTGCGGAGGCATGCTCTCCCTGTGCAGTCCGAAGAGTCTCTATTCCCGCTATGAGCGGCCCATCACGGCGACGCCGCAGGAGTTGGCTGAGGAGCTGTGCCGGCAAAACCCGGACTGCGATCTGACGATCGTCGCCGAGGTCATCGTCAACGGCACATCGAAGATTGTTGGAGCGGCACACCTGCTTTCCGATCCGGGGCACGAGGCTGCCGAGTACGCTGTGCTCGTGGGCGATCCCTGGCAGGGGAAAGGGCTGGGTGGGGCATTCACCTCCTTCTGCCTGCAGGTGGCGCATGCGCGGGGGATCGGCCGGGTCATTGCTGAATTCCTCCCGGACAACATGCGGATGATCCACATCCTCGAAGCTCGCGACTTCAGCCTTCATCGAGACCCCCAAAACCGCGTCGTCTCGGGGCAGAAGGTGATTGGTGACAAACGGGAGCGAGGCACCGCCGGATCGGCGAGCGAGAAGTCCTGAGCAGTGTTTGCGAGCTGGAGAGTGACCGCTAATAAGTCCCCACGCGAAGTGCATGGGAGCATAGTTGTTCCAGCCATGGGCCCGTGGTTGTCCGCCGTTCGCCCAGCGGAAGGATCATTCGTCGATTGGGGGGGTGATCGGAATGGCTGCTGAAGCGTACCACGCGATCAACGAGCATAGGACCTCTTTGTAGCTTGATCGTGTGAACAAACGCCACGAACTTGCTGATCGTGAGCAATATGAACAAGATTGTCAGCGTGATGAGCACCCAAGTGATCGCCCAAGGACGTTTGAACGACGCCACCGTGGCGTAGGCGGTGAAGATGCCCCAAGCAATGAGGACGATTGCGGTTCCAGTGAGCGTGACATCGACATGGACGGCGATCCCGGCGAGACGCAGGAAGAAGACGCCGGCGTGCCCCATCCAGAACGCCCCGACCGACGACAAACATGTCGCACCAAACGTATTGCTGCGGCGAACATCCCGGCCATGAACCGGCCAAGCTGCCACAGAGCATCGCGACCGGCGTGACGATGCCGAGAGTCATAGGTTGACCGCATCTGCGAGACAAGCTCCTATTCCTTCCTCTGAAAGAGAGGCTGTTCCGCCCGATAAGAAGAGTGGACGGTGCTACATCTCAAGCTCGGCGTATCGGCAGGTGTTGCCGGGGTGTGTACAGAAGGCGGCGGAGGCAATTGCCCCCGCCGTAAGGCTATCATTGAAGCCGCTTGAATCACTCTTGGTGCCTGACCAGCTCCTTAAGTTGGTCAACGCTCTCGGGGTTCTGGAGCGTCGTCAGATCCCCAACCGGCTCGTTTCTCACCAGTGCCTTCAGCACGCGACGCATGATCTTGCCGCTACGCGTCTTCGGCACGTCGTGCGCAAACACGATTTGATCGGGACGACCCGTGGGGCCGATTACCTGGTTGACGGTTGCCATCAGTTCCTTGCGGATGTCGTCGGATGGCTCGATCCCGCCGCGCAGCAGCACGAACGCGACCGGCACTTCGCCTTTGAGACCGTGCGGCCGCGAAACAACGGCGACCTCGCTGACCTTGTCGTTCTGCGCCAGAGCGCTCTCCACCTCGGCCGTTGCGAGGCGGTGTCCGGCGACGTTCATCACGTCATCGACTCGCCCGGTGATGCGGATGTTGCCTGCTTCGTCTCGACGTGCGCCGTCACTGGTGAAGTAGCGTTCGGGACCATACTCGGCGAAGTACTGTGCCTTGAAGCGATCCATGTCACCGTAAATGCCGCGCGTGAGTGCGGGCGGGAATGGACTGAAGATGGCCAGGTAGCCGCCTTCATTTGGGCCGAGCGGAGTGCCGCCGGAATCCAGGATGTCGCCCAGCACGCCGGGGAACGGTCGGCCGGCGATGGCCGGGATGAACGGGCCGATGCCGGGCAGGTTGTTAACCATGTTGGCGCCGGTTTCCGTCTGCCACCAAGTGTCGATGATCGGGCAGCGTCCGCCGCCGACTACGTTGAAGTACCACATCCATGCGTCTACGTTGATGGGTTCGCCAACGGTACCCAG
The DNA here is from genome assembly GCA_030671645.1 of bacterium. Classification (GTDB taxonomy): domain Bacteria; phylum Bipolaricaulota; class Bipolaricaulia; order UBA7950; family UBA9294; genus SPBW01. The sequence goes on from DAOVHV010000014.1 coordinate 9,781, forward strand.
CAGACGCAGGGATGTCAGGTCGTACTTCGCCGGCCACTCGTCGCCCCATTTTATGAACATACGGATAGCGGTGGGAGCGGTGTACAGCTGCGTGACTTTGTGCTTCTCGACAATGGCCCAGAATCGCCCGGTGTCAGGTGTGTCCGGGGATCCTTCGTAAACCAGCGTCGTCGCGCCGTTCATCAGAGGGCCGTAGTTGATGTAGGTATGTCCGGTGATCCATCCCACGTCGGCTGTGCACCAGAAGACGTCGCCTTCGTGCATGTCGAAATTCCACTTGGCGGTGGCGTAGGCCTGTACGGCGTATCCGCCGGTGGTGTGCATGATGCCCTTCGGCTTGCCGGTCGTTCCCGACGTATAAAGCAAGAACGAGAGATCTTCGGAATCCATTTGTTCGGCCGGGCAGTCGGAGGATGCGTTGGCCACGACGTCTTGATACCAAACGTCGCGCCCTTCGGTCATTGGGACTTCGGCGCCCGTGCGCTTCACTACAACCACCTTTTTCACGGGAGAATCCTCGACGCCAGCGTCGGCGCTCTTCTTCAGGTTGATGGGCTTGCCCCGACGATAGTATCCGTCAGCCGTGATGATCACCTTTGCTCCACAGTCGACCATGCGGTCGCGGAGCGATTCCGAGCTGAAGGCCGAGAATACGACCGAGTGCGGTGCGCCGATGCGCACACACGCCTGCATGGCGATGACGGCTTCAGGAATCATCGGAAGGTAGATGCCGACGGCGTCGCCCTTCTTAACGCCGAGGTCCTTGAGTGCATTGGCGAACTTGCACACGCGCTCATGAAGCTGCTTGTACGTCAGCTTGACGGCTTCTTCCTTGATCGGCTCCGGCTCCCAAATAAGGGCGATGTTGTCGCCTTTGCCCGCTTCGATGTGGCGGTCGAGAGAATTGTACGAGAGATTGGTTTTCCCTCCGATGAACCATTTGTAGGCTTGCGGAGCGAATTCGTACGTCTTGTCCCATTTCTTGAACCAATGAAGGTCTTCAGCGTGTTTTGCCCAGAAGGCTTCAGGGTCGGCGTTGGCCTGATCGTAGATCGCTTCATCCGATACCCACGTCCGTTGTTTCAGTTCAGCGGTCGGCCAAAAGACGTCTTCCTTATTGGGGTCTTTCTTGACCCACTGTATTGCATCCGGCACAGTAGAACCTCCTCCGGTTTCTCCTTGCAAGGATGCGCCGATACTAGCCAATGCGTGCGGTATTCTCAATGCTAGAAATACAGGGAAGGAATGAGATCAATCAGCCATGGGACCGCGAAATAGACGCGGTAGACGGGAAGGCTCAAATGAATGCGGCGAACGTACTGCTGAGTTCCAGGAAAGGCCAGTTTCAGATTACCTTCCCAACGCTCCGCATTCGTCGGCCCGGCGTTATAGGCCATCAAGGCAGCGTCCAGCGTGAGAAACCGGTCGAGCAAGTAGCGCAGGTACCAGCTCCCCATTGCGATATTCAGCGAGACGTCCTCTAACAAGGTTGTTGAGTAATTCGCCAATTGCAGTTGTTGGGCGATCCAGGCACCAGTTTCCGGCATGATCTGCATCAAACCGATTGCTCCGGCCGGCGAGATGGCTTGAGGACGAAACCGGCTTTCGTTGCGAATCACCGACGCGACCCATTCCGGATTGAGATCATAGGCGGCACTCCATTCCAAGATGTCGACGCGATACTCGAGCGGAAAGAGAACTCGAAGCCCGATGAGTGTGGTCAACAAGAGCGCGAAAGCACAGACGATGCCTAGAAGAAACCGGAACTTCCATCGATGCTTGCGTGCGGAGGGGCACATGATGACCTATCATACGCGGAATCCACTATAATTCTTGAACCTATTGCATTTGACGAGCAGATGAGGAGGACATGAAGAAATCCTTGCTTTGGCTGAGAACGATCTTTGTCAGCGGCTTGCTGGCCATCCTCCCCGTGGGAGCCACGGTCTATATTGTGCTGCTCCTGTATCGGCTGATCGACAGTTTCGTCGGCAAGAACACCCCATTCGGATCGACCATCGAACGCGCGTTGGGTCAATGGGTTCCCGGCCTTGGTATCTTCATTACGATTCTGCTGGTATTCCTGATTGGGTTCATTACGCGCGGCGTCCTCGGGCGTACGTTGCACTACTACTTCGAACGGATCTTCTTCTGGTTCCCGGGCGTACGAAAGATGTACGGAACTCTCAAGCAGTTCACCAATGCCCTCCTCAACCGATCATCGTCGTCATCGTTCAAACAAGTGGTGATGTTCGAGTACCCGAAAGAGG
>DAOVHV010000164.1 GCA_030671645.1 bacterium
AGTTCTCCCAATCCACCGTTGATGTACGGTTCGGAGACCGCCGCGTTGCCTGCGCCAATCGAGCCATCGGCAAACATCTTGATCCCGCCAAAGCGCAGCCAAGCATCACCATATCCAGTTTTCAGACCGACCGCCAGCAGTTTGTCGAACGAATGGATATCCGAACAGATCGTGATGCGAAGCTGCCGCTGTTGTCGCCGCGTCATGAACGCCTCGAAATAGTCCAGCCGTGTCATCGTATGAACGGTTGTGACCCCCAAGCGATGGCACAATCGTGCCGCAGCATCGAGCGCTTCAACGGCCGCAGCATGATCGGGCCGAATACTATTCGTCATTTCGGTGACCGCTTTCTCGCGCAGCAAGCCCGCCTCTCGTTCGATCAGGTCTTCGGGCGCCGTGTGCGGAATTCGTTCCATAGCGACGCTGTTTGCCGCCAGCAAATGGCCATCCAATCGGATAGCTAGCACAGGCGCTGTGGGAGAGGCCTCATCAAGCTCGGCTTTGCTCAGATACTGACGATTCTCCCAATGAGACTCGTCCCATCCGGATCCAACGACCCATTCGCCCGTTCGATCCTTCGCTGCCTGAGCCAGTTTCTCGAGGACCTCGTCACGAGAGAGATTTATGAGGCCGATCCTCCAGCCACTTTCCACCAATCCGGTGTGAAGCAAGTGGATGTGCGCGTCTATGAACCCGGGGAACACAGTTCGGCCCTTGAGATCGACGCACGCGGCACCCTCCGGCAATCCGGGAAGCAACTCCTCGGCCCTGCCAATCGCACCGATGCGATCTCGCTCCAGCACAATCGTATCAGCACTCGGATGCTCATAAACGGATCCGTTATGCAGTACCGTGATCGGAGTATCGTTGACTTGATTCTTCGACACGAAGAGACCTCCTCGCTTTGTTCTACGCGTTCGAAGCTATTTCTGGATCGCGAGCCCAGTAACTGCAGCTCCGGGGAAGCCACTCAGTACGATTCCGGTCGCTGCCCCTGTCGCCGGATCGATCTGAGCAACTTGATGCCGATCGCGCTCCACCACCCATAAGAATCCCTCATACCAGTCGATGCCTGAGATGGGGAAAAGCTCGGACGACAACGAAATGGGATCAGGCTGAAGCGCCAGCTGCGTACTGGAGAAGATGCCGATGGCGGGAACGATCTCCAATTCATGGAGAAGTTCCGTCTCCGCCTCCAACACCCATAACGATCCCGGGCCATGGGAGTCCTCTCTCCAGGCAATTCCGCCCGGCGTCTGCAAGAACGGTAAACCGATCAGATGCGGGGACGACTGGAAATAGGTGGCGCCAAACACGTTCAGGGTCAGGCCATCCGTAGGGTTGATCTCGTAGATCTTGCGACTCAATCGATCCACGTGCCAAAGTCTCTTCGGAGCGTTCGGGGCGTAAGTCAGCCCGCCCGGGTCCTGGGCCGGTGCCGTGTGCTCCGCCAGCACGGTTCCGGATGCAGGATCAATCTCGATCAACCGCTGAAAACCACTCCCCATGCAAACAACGTACAGCGACCAATCTCCGCCGCGCTCTGTGAGCACCAATCCACGCGGCTGAGTTCCCGGGGAGTCGAGAGTCATGATCACATTCCCGGAAGAGTCCAGCTTGTAGATCTCATTGAGATTTTCATCCGCCACCCAAAACGCTGGTTCCACTTCAACTGAGATTGTGTCCGTATCGACCGAGCCGTCGGCGGCGCGGATCGTCAATTGGATCTCGTACTGGCCTGCATGATTGAACGTATGGGATCCTGAGACGCCATAGATGTCAGCTCCAGTCCCGAAAGACCATCGATACGTGCTGATGCCATCCCGTCCCGCCGAAGCGCTGGCATTGTAGGAAATCGTGAGAGGAACGGTTCCACGCGTTTGTGAAACCTCAATCACAGCGTCCGTTGAAGTGAAAAGCGCACAGCCACTGAGAAAGAACAATAGTAATCCCACGAATATGACAACTTCTCGCCGATGTCTCATCCACACGTTTTACCTCCTTCAACATTGCCGGTATATTGTACCTTACGGCGGCTTATTAGGGTCGCTCCCGATGATGAGTATAGAGTTCTTCCATGTTCTTTCCATCTCGCTTTCCATAATTCTCCATAGAACTCCCGCTATTTCTGGGTATTCTCTACTTGTTCTTTGACTTTGGGAGATGCGAAGCAATCGTCCCAAATTGATTCCACAGAAGACGGGAGGGGGTGAACTCCATGGCCAACAAAGAAATTCTGGACAAGCTGTCGATCTACATTCCTCAGAGAAAGATGGAGGAGAAGCCAGTCGAAAGACTGATTAACCTCGGTGAGAAGCGAGATCGCTCGATCAATTATCTGGTCGTCGATGCCATTCTCCAGTACCTGGATCGAGAAGAAAGCAAGAACTAATTTCCGTTAGTATCGACTTATTTGGCACACGTGTCTTTGACGAGACACGTGTGCCTTTTGCACCCTCGAAGGAGTTCCCGAGTTGAATTCCTCGAATTGGTGGGGCGATCGTACATGTGGCGCAGTTTGGAGTGGTCGAGCCCGATACTGATGGTCTCAAGCTCCTCACCCAGCCTCAAGAGCTGTGTCAACAGCAACGCATCGTAATCCCAGAGGCACTCTTTTCGATAGAGAAATCGATCGAAGATCGGCGATTGTTTCCAGCGCCGTCGCTCGATCCACCGCCGCCGCTCGGAAGGCTCCGTCTTTCATCACCTCAATATAGGTTCCACCCAAGCCAATCATGCCAGTAGGGCCGAACGACCGATCGTATAGGGCATAGAAGAATCGCTTGAGGCGGAGTTCATCGGGAATCCAAACCCGGCGAAGCAGGATCATTCTCTCCGAAGAGGATACCTCTTCGAAAGATTCCGCGAACAGAAGGGATTGCGGCGGAAGAAGCGAATCCTGAGGCCGTTGGCGAACCCCATTCGCGCCGTGCTAGCGGACACTGGACACTTCCGCCGCATTCCACAAGGAGGTGACACGGTCGCTTTTCGTTCGTTGCGTACCACCCGGAGCTCTTCCAACGAACGTAATGACGATTACTGTCGCTCTATCGACGCTGATCCTGCAACAAAGTTCCAGCGCCCTTGTCCTCTACCGACAAGTCATTGCGCACGCTTCCAGCTAACTCCTGTCCCTTCACGCATGCAATAGGGTCGCTGGATGCTCGCCGGATCAGGTAACATAGCGATTGAACGATCCTATTTGTCAAGGCCTTGGGAGGATTGGAAATGAAAGCTGTTGGCTGGA
>DAOVHV010000200.1 GCA_030671645.1 bacterium
CGTGACCGCAGCTCGTGCTGCCGGTGCCAATGATTTGCGTATCGTTCTTCGGCACATCGTCCCCAACGTAACCAGTTATCTCGTAGTTACGGCCACACTGACCATTCCAGGCATGATGCTTACTGAAGCTGCGCTGAGCTTCTTGGGATACGGTATTCAGGAGCCGATGACCAGTTGGGGGCAGCTGCTCCACGCCGCCACCAACGTCGGCTCGATTGAGTTACATCCGTGGATCCTCATCCCCGGTGTGTTCATCGTTATTGCCGTATTGTCGTTCAACTTCATGGGAGATGCTCTGAGAGACGCTGTCGATCCATACTCGATTCTGTAGCGCCTCCTCAATCGATCGCCAATCAACGGGCCTTGCCGCACTCTTGCGACAGGGTCCTTTTCTCTGAATTCACCGGGTCGTAACCGGTGCGAACTCGGCCCCTTCAGCCTTGTTCGAAATGGCGAAACCTTGCATCAGAAAAGGGAATCCGGTATTCTTAAGTTCTAGTGAGGGGGATCATGGAACGCATCGAGCGCACGTTCATCGAAGATGAGATGGAGCAGTCCTACATCAATTACGCGATGAGCGTCATCCGCGGCCGAGCCATTCCTGATGTGCGGGACGGCCTAAAGCCGGTTCACAGGCGAATCCTTTACGGAATGCGGGAATTGGGTGTCAGTCCCGGGAAACCGCACCGTAAATCAGCTCGCATAGTCGGCGAGGTGATGGGTAAGTTCCATCCACATGGCGATCAGGCCATCTACGACACCATGGTCAACATGGCGCAGGAATTCTCCTGTCGCTACCCACTTGTTGACGGGCAAGGCAATTTCGGTTCCATCGACGGGGACCCGGCAGCGGCCACCCGGTACACTGAAGCGCGGCTTGCGTCCATTGCCATGGAGTTGTTGGAGGAACTCGGCGAAAAGACGGTCGATTGGATGCCCAATTTCGACGAATCGCTCAACGAGCCGATCGTTCTTCCCGCGAAAATTCCTAACCTCCTGATGAACGGGGCTTGGGGGATCTCCGTCGGAATGACGACGCAAATCCCGCCGCACAACCTGGTTGAACTGGCAGACGGCATCATCGCGCTGATGGACAATCCCTTCATCACTGTGAAGGAGTTGATGAATCACATCCACGGTCCAGATTTCCCGACCGGCGGCATGATCATGGGACGATCCGGAATCGAGGAAATGTATCGAACCGGAAGCGGCAAGATGACGGTGCGCGCCCAAGCCGCCATCGAGGATGATCGCATCATCATCTCCGAGATCCCCTATCAAGTTCGAAAATCGACCATCGTGGAATCGATCGCCGCCAAAGTCCAGTCCGGACAGATTGACGGCATCTCCGATCTGCGAGACGAATCGGATCGAGAAGGAATGCGCATTGTCGTCGAGTTGAAACGCTCGGCCAATCCCAACGTTGTTCTTAACCAGCTGTACAAGTTCACTCCCTTGGAGCGCACGTTCTCCGCCGTGTTCTTGGTCATTATCGACGGCAACCCGCGAACACTGTCGCTCAAGGAGATTCTAAATTGCTTTGTCGATTTCCGCCGCGAAATCGTGCAACGGCGCACCGAGCACCGGCTTGATGTGGCGCAAAAGCGTGCTCACATTCTCGAGGGCTACCGTATTGCGTTGGACAAGATCGACCGCGTAATCGAAATCATTCGCACCTCCAAGGATACGGAGATGGAAACTCGCCTCTTGCAGACGGAACTGGCCTTATCCGATGAGCAGATCGATGCCATTTTGAAGATGCGCCTTTCGCAGCTTCGTACCCTGGAAAGACAAAAGATCGCCAATGAATACGAAGAAAAGCTCAAGGCGATCGCCGAATACGAACGCATCCTCGGCTCGGATCTTATGCTCGATGAAACCATCAAGTCAGAGTTGCGGGACGTGGCGGAGCGATTCCCTGAAGGACGCAGAACGACGATCGCCGACGAAGACGGGAA
>DAOVHV010000113.1 GCA_030671645.1 bacterium
ATCGCATGCAACGAATTAGATCAGATCGCATTATCACCATAGGGGATTACCTTTCCCAGACTCCCCTGACTGACAATTGGATCCCAAATTGTCTACACGCTCCAAACCAAGAGCCTCACGCTGAGTCCGACGTTTGATTTCGGGACCGTGACGTGTATCGATTTCTATATCGAGGTCGATTCGTCTGACAACTTGACGCTTAGCTCGATTGCGATCGAAGGAATCAAGCTCACCTGCGATGTGGGCACGGTCACGTTCACCGGAGTAACTTTCTGGGGCGACGGCACCAAGCCGGGCCAGCTCGTCGGCACCGACTACTGGGAAGTCTACACTGTCGAGTCAAATGCCGATGATTGCTGTGGGCCGTTCTCATTCGATGTCTCCGTATTCTTCCTTGAGAACGGGTTAAGACTGTTCGATGTCTCGATGTTCGAAGTCAACTTCGAGCTGACGGTTGCACCGCAATTCGTGTTCAGCATGGGACTGGAAATCGATGTCGAGGTCAACACCACAACGATATGGACATTGGGATTCGCGATCACCTGGTAATCATCCCCACGATGGATCATGCGGGCCTTACATCAAGGCCCGCATTTTGCTGGTTTCAGCAAGCGCTTTCACGCCCTTCATCCGATCCGCTTGCGAATTTCTAGGAGCGGATTCATCGTGTGTCGGCGTGCAGGCGGACCTGATTCTGTCTCCGTGGCCCGGCTTGATAGACCAATGTCGTCAGGGGGAAGCCGGTCATTCCGAGATCCAATTGTCGGAGCAGCCGTTGCGGGTCATCGACGCTCGCCTGACACCCATTTTCCAAAAGGATCGGATGCACTCCGGTTCGATCATCGTGCTGCGCGACATCACGGTTCGGGTGCTCGCCGAACGTGAACTCCAAAGTGCGAACTGTCGACTGCAAGCACAACTCATCGAGATCAGTCGACTTCAGGAGGCCGTACGCGAACAAGCCATTCACGACGCGATCACAGGGCTGTTCAATCGCAGGTATTTGGAGGAAACGTTTCACCGCAAATTGGCGGCCGCGAAGCGAAGGGATGCGCCCTTGGCCGTCATCCTGCTGGATGTCGATCATTTCAACACTATCAACGATACCTTCGGTCATCAGGCGGGCGATCGTACACTCCAAGAACCGGCCGCGTTACCGGGCAGCAGCACGCGTGAAGGCGACATCGCCTGTCGCTACGGAGGAGACGAATTTGTGCTTGTGCTACCGGATACGACATTGGCCGAGCCTGCAAATGAGGCTGAAGCCTTGCGAACAGAGTGCAGCTCGCTCGATCAAGAAGGTCTTCCCCGTTTCACCATCTCGCTTGGGGTTGCCTGCTCGCCCGACCACGGAGAGGAAGGCGGGCAAATCTTGCTCGTCGCCGATCGTGCACTGTACCGTGCAAAAATGGACGGACGAAACCGGGTACATGCCGGGAAGAATTGATGCCCGATCAGAAGAAACCGCCGCGATGACGAGTACGGCACCGCGGCGTTTATTCTTGGCTTTGCGCCGCTTAAACGGCGACGACGTCCTGTGCCTGAAGTCCCTTATCGCCTTCGACGACCTCAAACTCCACTTTCTGGCCATCTTCTAGCGATCGATATCCTTCCCCTCGAAGCGAGGTGAAGTGGACGAAGACGTCGGTTCCATTCTCGCGGGAGATGAAACCGAAGCCTTTGGAATCGTTGAACCATTTCACGGTACCAACTTCGCGTTCCGCCATACTCGCCTCCTCCTTTGCTGCTGGATGATTCATCGAGGCAGATCGATCGAGCGAAACGGAGCCATTGGGACCTCGACTGCTGCGATGCGACAAACTGCACGACGTCCAACGAACGCCGCACTGTACAGTGATATGCGTCACATTGCAAGTCCTGAGCTGACTAGGCTTTCGGCTATCGTTCACCCCAAACTCTTTCCAAGTGATCGTCGGGCAATCGCTCCGTGATCAGGCTGACGATCACCATCGCAACAAGGCTGACCAGGATGCCGGGGATGAAGCCGTGCAACCCGTAGGGCGAGCCGATGCCCATCCAGAGCAAAGCCGAGGTGAGGCCCCCTCCCATCGACGCCAACACGCCCCAACGGGTGGCTCGCTTCCAGTACAGCCCGAACAACATCGGCCACAAACACGTCGAGGCGATGGCCGTCCAGGAGAAGGCCATCAGCACGAGCACGAGAGCAGGCGGCCGGAGAGCGATGGCTAGGCTGATAACGCCCACCAACGCGCTGACGAGGCGGCTGTAACGCACGACTCGACGCTCGTCGAGTTCGCGTCCCAGTCCCTTTTGGACGACATCGCGGACCACGGCACCCGAAGTAATGATCAAGACGGATGCAAACGTAGACATGCCGGCGGCGATGACACCGGCCAGGAAGATGGAGGCGCCCCAAGGGGAGAGCACGGCCTTGGTCAAAGTGGGAATGGCCATATCCGCATTGGCGAGTTCCGGATGCAGCACGCGGGCAATGGCCCCGTTCAGGAACGGGAGCACGGCCATGCTCCCGCCGATGGTGGCCACCACCGTCCCCACACGGAGCACGGATACCGACTTGATGGAATAGAAGCGCACCATCAGCTGCGGCATCCCCCATACGCCGAAGCTAACGATCATGCCATACGAAATCAGTCCGGCCCATCCCCATTCGCCGGGCGTGTTCACCAACCCGGGATCTATTCCCTGCAATGCCACATTGGCGGCCGTGAGACCGCCCACCGCTTTCAGCGCGGCGATCGTGAGCAAAATGAGTCCAAGACCCATGATCCAGGCTTGGAAGAATCCGGTCCACACGACAGCCAGGTATCCTCCGAGAGACACGTACAGGATGATGATGGCGCCCGAGATCAGTACGCCCGTCACATAAGGAATTCCCATCAACCCTTCGAACGTATGCCCCATACCTTTGAGGATGCTGACGTTGTAGATAATAAGGAACAGGGTGATCACCAGAGCGGCGAAGACGCGCGCTTCTTTCGCTTTGAACCGTTCCGCAAGGAATCCCGGCACGGTCATGGTCCCCAATCGCGCAGTGAATAAGCGGATTCTTCGCCCCAGGATCATCCAAACGAGAGCAATTCCGATCAACACGTTCGATGCCGCGATCCAAAGCGTGGACATGCCGAACCGATAGCCAAAGCCGCCGCCACCTATGATGACCACCGACGAAAAATAGGCGGCCACAAAGGATAAGGACGTCACCCAGGGGCCGACGCTCCGGCCTCCCAAGTAGAAGTCTTCCGAGTTCCGCATGCGTCTGGACGCGATCATGCCGATGACGATCAGCAGCAACATGTACAGGGCCAGAACCAGGATGTAGATAGCGGTTTCGTTCATCGGTCCTCTCCCTTGCGAAACCCAACAATCGACCAGACGATCGCCATGAGAATGGTTCCTCCGATGACGATCCACGCGAAAAACGTCGGCCACGGCGTTTGAAATGGACCCATGATCCTCCTCTTTTGAACCCGGCTGAGAATAGATGGACACGGGAGTTCCGTCAACCGAGCTTCGGACTTGAATGACACTTCGCAGGCGTGCGATTGAAGTCTCTCATCAGTCGAACGAACATGATGGCTGGTTTGAAGTGCCAGGTTGGAGGTGGAGGGTGAATCAGTCGATCGAGATTGTCACAACGCGCCGGATCTTCAAAACATGGTGGCCGCTCGCCGCCAGTTGGATTCTGATGGCGCTGGAATTGCCCGCCATCAACATCGTCATCACGCGGCTCGTCAATCCCGAAATCCACCTGGCCGCGTACGGGAGTTTGGTTTTCCCGCTCGCCTTGCTGATTGAAGCTCCCATCATCATGTTGTTGGCCGCAACCACTGCCTTGTGTTCGGATTGGGAGACCTATCGCAAAATCCGACGATTCATGCACATCCTCAGCGCCGTGTTGACGGGCCTGCATGCGCTGATTGCGTTTACCCCCATCTACGGACTGATTGCCCGACATGTTCTGTCGGCTCCGGAGGAGATCATCGGACCGGCGCGCATCGGGATGATGATCACCCTTCCCTGGACCTGGGCCATTGCCTACCGGCGTTTCAATCAGGGCGTGTTGATCCGGTTCGGACACTCGCTTGCCGTCGGATTTGGAACCATCGTGCGCCTGCTCGCCGACTGCAGCGTGCTGGCCATCGGATACTTCGTCGGCACCATTCAGGGAACGGCGGTCGCCGGCGCCACTATCATCGCCGGTGTGGTCTTCGAAGCCCTCTATGTGGGACTTCGCGTGCGCCCGGTACTTCGCACGCAGCTGCCCGAAGCGGCTCCCGACCGCAAGCCGTTTTCCTATCGTGCCTTCTTGAAGTTCTATATCCCGCTTTCGCTCACGTCTTTGATCGTCCTCGGCGCCAGGCCCATCTTTACCGCCGGAGTCAGCCGCATGCTAGATCCGCTCAGTTCGCTTGCCGTCTTGCCTGTCATCACGAGCATGACGTTCTTGTTCCGAGCCGGTGGTATCGCCTATTCGGAGGTCGTTATCGCCATGCTGGGGAAGAACGGAGCCTA
>DAOVHV010000131.1 GCA_030671645.1 bacterium
CCTTTGTCCTTGGGAAGGTTCTGCTGACACGAAAGAGAACCTGATGGGGATTTTCAACATCGGGCTCACGTACTTCGACTCAAACGGTGTCCTGCAGCCGGGACTGGCCACGGAGATTCCCACGGAGGCAAATGGCCGCCTTGCGGTCATCAAAGACGCAACCGGGCAGGTCACTCGCCAGCAGGTCGTCTGGACGATCCGTAATAATGCTTATTGGAGCGACGGCGTTCCGATCACCAGCGATGACGCCATCTTCACGTTCAAGGTTCAGAACACCACGGAGATGATGGTAACGACCCGCGCTTTCTCCAATCTCATTGAAGAGATTGTCAAGGTCGATGACAAGAGCTTCCAGATCATCTACAAGACACCCAACCTGTTCTACGCCAACGTCGGCGGTTCGATTGGCTTGGCGCGTCACTATGATATCGCTCCGAAGCACATCTGGGAGCCGATCTACGATCAGGTCATGGAACAGATAACAGCCACTCCGGAGAACGCCTCCGCCATCATTCAGGGCCAGTTCCTCGGGGCCCCGGCATCGACCGGAACGGGTACCGTTGTTGGCAGTGGAGCCTTCAAGTTCGTCGAATGGCAGATCAGCCAGTTTATCCGGTTCACCCGCCGCGCGGACTTCTTCCTTGACCCTCCCGGTCCGGTTGCGAACTATCTCCAGGAGATCACGGTAAGGTACATTATCGCCCAGCCGACGCTTCTGTCGGGAATCATTGCCGGTGAGATCGAGGCTTCTGACGACATCGGATTGGCTGGTTTAGATCCTGTCGTTTTGAGAGCTCAACTGGGAAACCAGGGCGTCGTCGACGTCACGCCTTCCGGATTCATTGAGAAGCTGAACTTCAACCTGTTCCCGGATTGCCAAGCAGCGGTTGACCTGTTGCTCGGTGACAAGCGAACCCGCCAGGCGATTATCCAAGCGATCGACCGAGAGGACCTTGCCCGGACAGTCTATCCTGGCGCAAGTGTCTCCAACTCGTTCCTCGTGGCCGGCGACATCGGCTTCGACGAGACGCTGAACCCGTGGCCCTACAACCCTGCCGCTGCGAGAGCGTTACTTGCCGATCTCGGATGGGCCGACAGCGATGGAAACGGCATCCTGGAGCGTACCGTGGGCGGCCGTGTGATCGAGTTCCGGCTGCACTGGGTGGCCACAACGGCCGACTTCAGAATCCGGACCGGCGAAATCCTCCTGGAAATGCTCGCTGATGTTGGGATCAAGCTTGAGGTGGAGAATCTCCCCGGTAGCGTGGTCTTCAGCAGCGAGTACCTGAACTACGGCTCCGAATGCACCTGGCGCGGAATCGTCGAGTACGCCGAAGGTGGCGGAATCGGTCAAGCGCCGGCAGATCCCTTGTCGAACGAGCTGTGGGCGAACGATTTGCTTGAGGTGCCGATTGACGCTGTGCTGGAGAATACGCCGCTTCCTGAGAACAGCTTTGGTGGAACCAACATCACGGGCTGGGTCAACGCGGAGTTTGACCAGATGCGCGCCGACGCGCTGCAGGAGTTCGACCTTGACGAGCGATCGGCGATCGTCGTGCTGATGCAGCAACTCTACAACGAAGAACTGCCGACTGTGCCTCTCTACGACCGCTCCGAGGTTGTCACCAAGATGACCGGACTGGTCAACTACGTAAAGGGAACAGCGGCTGCCCGAACCCAGTTCTGGAATGCCTGGGAGTGGGGCTGGGAGCAGAACGGCGCCGTGGCTGTGCGGTAGCCGGGGAACTCCATAGAAGCACTTAATTACTGGGAGTGGGGAGTCTTCCCCGCTCCCAGTTCATGAGAAGCGGGTATTGGCATGGCCATCTATCTGACTCGCCGGATCCTACAGGTGATTCCGACGCTGTTTGTGATATCGCTGCTTCTCTTTGGCTTGCTCTCCATGAAGCCTGGAGATCCTATCGATGAAATGCGTCGCGGCAACCCCGGATTCACTCAAGCTGACTATGACCGGCTGCGAGAGTTTTACGGACTGGACAAACCTTGGTACGTTCAGTACTGGCGCTGGCTAGGCCGTGTCATGCATGGTGACTTCGGCACGTCGCGCCAGTTCGGCAGGCCGGCCGCTCAGTACATCTTCAAGTATCGTTTTCCGAATACCCTGTTGCTGTCGGGGCTGTCTCTTCTTGTTGCGTTCTGCGTTGCGGTTCCGACAGGGGTGATCTCGGCGTTACGCCAACATAGCTCCGTGGATTACGTTATCACGGTTGTGAACTTCATTGGGGTCTCCATTCCCATCTTCTGGTTGGGGATCATGCTGATCTATGTTTTCGCCGTACACTTCCGGGGATTCCTGCCTGCCGGGGGCCTGGCGACACCAGGGGTGACCGGGACATGGCCCGTGTTCGTTGACCGGCTCGAACATCTTCTGCTTCCTGTCATCGCGCTCTCGTCTTTACAGTTGGCGCAGTGGACGCGCTTCATGCGCAGTTCGATGCTGGAGACGATCCAGCTGGACTTCGTCGTGACCGCTCGAGCCAAAGGGATCTCCGAAAGACGTGTCATCTTCAAGCACGCACTGCGGAACGCGATCCTCCCTCTGATCACGCTAGCGGGACTGAATGTGCCGCTTCTCTTCTCCGGAGCGATATTGACCGAGACGGTCTTCAACTGGCCTGGAATGGGGCGCGCCATCTTTGATGCTATCTTGGTTAACGACTTCAATGTCGCGATGGTGTCTCTCATGTTCATTTCGTTGCTGGTACTTACGTTCAACCTGTTGGCCGATCTTACCTACGCCTTGGTTGATCCACGCATTCGGTATGGGTAGGCGATGACAGACAACAAAAGCGCAGATCCGAGACTGAATGAGATTGAGAATGAAGTTCCCGTGCGCCATAGCGAGTCTTATGTGCGATACGCGTGGCGCCGCTTTCGACGGCATCGCCTGGCGATGGTTGCTGGGATTGTACTTCTTATCTTGATCTTGGGGGCCATCTTCGCGCCATGGTTGAGCCCTTACCACTATTCAAGACAGAATAGAAGCAATATGTTCGCCTCTCCCAGCCTGAGCGTGCCGGACGATCAGGCGCCCGACAAGTGCGTCCGTCCTCACGTTCTCTGGTGGCGCTGCGGCGTTCACCCCTTCGGGACCGACGACTTGGGGCGCGATATTCTGACTCGTGTACTGCAAGGAGGGCGCGTTTCGCTGATGGTCGGCTTCAGCGCGGCGTTCATCTCAACGCTCTTGGGTGCCCTCATCGGTGCCATCGCCGGTTACTGGGGCGGCGCCCTTGATGCTCTTGCCAGCCGGTTGATCGAGATCATGCTGTCCATCCCTCAGCTCCCGCTTCTGCTGATCCTGGTTGGCTTGCTTGCCAATCCGCAAGTGCGCTTTGGAGTGATTCTCACGGGGCTTCTAGGAGATTCAAAAAGCATTGTTATGATCATCGTCGTCATCATTCTGCTGTCATGGATGAGCACGGCGCGGCTGGTCAGAGGTCAGATCATCGCGCTGAAACAGCGTGATTTCGTCGAGGCGGCCCGAGCAGTTGGCGCCTCACGCGTACGGATTGCCTTTCGCCACCTTCTCCCCAACGTGGCGTCCGTCATCATTGTCCAGGCGACGCTGATGACGGGAGAGGCCATCCTGATCGAGTCCGGACTCTCGTTTCTAGGCCTTGGCATCCAACCCCCAGCGGTCTCCTGGGGCAACATGCTCTCGCGTGCTCAGGGATTTCTCTACTATCCAAACGGTGTATACATTGCGTTCTTCCCAGGACTGGTCATCCTGCTAACGGTGTTGTGCGCCAACTTCGTAGGCGACGGCCTTCGCGACGCCTTGGATCCACGGTATCACGGACGGATATAGCTCTGGATACCTTCGACGGTACCGGCAAGGTGCTTGTTAACCGCTAGGCAAACCTACAACTTAAGAGCAGATGCGGCTTCTCCCGGAGCTTTAGAGCAGGAGTGAAGGCGCTCTCTCCTTTGTCGTGGAGACAGGTCGCAGGTGCGGGATCAACGATCCGTGGGAAGTTTGAATGAGTCCTCTGTGGGCTGTCGGAATGCAGGCAGTTAGAC
>DAOVHV010000139.1 GCA_030671645.1 bacterium
AAGGCTTCGGCCACTTCATAATCATTACATACATCGAAGAATCCAAAGAAACCGATCTTCGAGCCGTAGTGTTCGTTGAAGCGATGATTGACGGCAGCCGACACTCTTCCCAGCAATCGCCGACCTTCCTGCGCCACGAGATGTGTGACATCTGCGTCCATGTGATATGGATGTTCGGGTGTGAACAAGCCCGTTAATCCCAGCAGCTTGCTCCCCAGCAGCTCACCGGTGAGCGGAGGTGTCCAATGCGGATCGCCCCGGAACAAGGTCCAAGGGACTCGAACGAAGTCCTTGAGACGGCGATCTCCAAGTGCGTACTGCTCTATGGTGAATTTCATGGACCTTTGGCATGAGCCTTTGTCTCATTATGCATAAAAACAGAATCGTGACGACGGCTTGCACTCCCGCCTCAGGTAGCGTATGCATATCGTCATGGATTCACCAGATACGAAGCTCAAGCTGTTGCTACTCGTCCAGCGGCAGGCCGGTGTGTCGCGCCGGAAAGCACAAGAGCTGATCTCAACTGGAGAAGTAGCCATTGACGACGGCCTTGTAACCGATCCTTTTCTGCTCATCGAACCGGAGGCCATTCAACAGCTTGTACTCCGAGGCCACCCCCTATCTCTGCAATCCCCGGAGCTTCGCGTATACCGCTATCACAAGCCAAAGGGGATGTTGTGCAGTCACGATGATCCTCACGAAGGCAACACAGTCGGGCGCATCTTGCGTTCTGAAGGCTTTTTTGGATACTCGTGGGCCGGACGACTGGATCAGGATGCCGAGGGATTGCTCTTGGTCACCAATGACGGCGTTCTGCTGAATCAGCTCAGTCATCCCCGATATGAGGTCCCGAAGACCTATCAGGTATGGCTCGATAGATTGCCCAAGCGTGCCGTCCTGGATGGAATGCTGCGAGAGATGAAACGAGGCATTGACGACGATGGAGATCGCCTTCGGATCACCTCAGGACACATCGCCGGCAGTCCACCCCATGTGATGCTCCAACTGACTGAGGGCAAGAAACGGGAGATCAAACGGTTGTTTGCCCACTTCCAACTCCAAGTCGTGCGTCTGTTACGAATCGCCATCGGGCCCGTCGAGCTGGGCGGCCTTCGCCCCGGCTCTCTGGAGCAAATGACGGACGCCGATACCGAAATCCTCCGCAGCTTTGCGCAGGGAACGTCCGCTCCTGATTGAACCGAGAATTCCCCGCTATCCACAAGCTTGACGTGCACGGCCACACAATTCCGATTCCCATGGTAAGTCGGTCCAATTTCGCAATTGGGTGACGCTTCAGACCTCGTCTCCAAGCTGTGAGATTGGATATTCCTAACCATGAAGTGCATGAAGAACAGAGAGATACAATCAAAGGCCATCTCTCGCCCGTTCGCCAAGCAACGCACTGCGTTGCCGCTCACTCAAGGCACCAAGATCGCAAAGAAGACCGTCAGCATCTCAGAGTAAAACGACCTCAACAACAGCCACCATAATGGCCATCAAGATGACCAGAAACACAAGAAAGGAAACGTTCATTGATCCCTTCAGGCTCTTCATGATCTCCATGGTGAAGGCTTTGATTCTTCCCTTGGCGCCCTTGGCGGCTTAGCGAGAGAAGGGGCTTCCTTCATGAACTTCGTGTCCTTCATGGTGAAGAGCTGTACAAGCCTACTAGCCACGAAGCGCATGAGAAGCTTGTATGCAACACCCACCAGCTGTCGCTCGCGCGGCGTTGGCACATAAGCAGAGCTTGTGAGGCGGCTCACGCGCCTTCATCATGCGCTCGTCATACTCATAAGTTCTCCGCACTAATTGACCTTCGAATTGAGGCCGCCCATAATCCGACTATGCGAATTGGAATCGGACAAATCAACACTCACGTCGGAGCCATCGACACGAATACGACGAAGATCCTGCAGCGGATTGAGGATGCGAAAGCCGCCGGCTGCGACCTGGTCGTGTTTCCGGAATTGGCCATCTGTGGTTCTTCGCCGCTGGACCTCTTCTGGCGTGACGGGTTTGTCGAAGCCTGTCAGGCCGCACTGGATCGTATCACGGCCGCATCGGCAGGAATCGGCGTAATCGTTGGAGGTTTAGCGGCTGAGCGCAAGCAGGCTGGATCCAACCGAGACAACCCCTCCTCCCTGTCCGATGGAGCTCTCATCAATCTTTACAACCGCGCGTTTCTTGTCGAAGACGAGGCCATTCTCGGACACGTCGACAAGCAGCATTTGGCGAGCTATGACGTGAATTGCGAAGGACGTCACTTCACTTCGGGAGAAGGCACGTCGGTACATGAGTTCAGAGGCATGACAGTGGGGATTAACATTTGCGAGGACTTGTGGATCGACGACGGCCCCACCGATCTACAGGCCAGTTTGGGAGCGGAATGGATCATCAACGTATCCGCGTCTCCGTTCTACATTGGGAAATACGATATTCGAAATCGGCTGGCGGCACGCCGGACCAAAGAAAACAACGTGGGATTGATTTACGTAAATCTTGTCGGCGGGCAGGATGATGTTGTATTCGACGGCGGCAGTTTCGTGTTCGATCCCAAAGGAAGACACGTTTTCCAGGCACCGCACTTCCGAGAGGGGTTGTATGTCGTAGATTTGAACCATCCTAAACCGGTGCGGCAAGAACATTCGTCCGACATCGCCGATGTGCGGGAAGCTCTTGTTCTCGGCATCCGCGATTACGTGAGGAAGAACGGCTTCGAGCAGGTCATTCTCGGGTTGTCGGGGGGCATCGATTCCGCAGTCGTCGCTGCTTTGGCCGTTGAGGCGCTTGGTGCAGCCAACGTACTGTGCGTCTACCTGCCCTCCGAATTCTCCTCAGCCGACAGCCACGAGGATGCGGACGCCGTTTCCAAAAACCTGGGAACCGTGTTTCAGATCATCGAGATCTCGGCCACACATCGTGCCTTGCGCAACGCTCTTCCCGATTCGCCAACCGGACTTGTCGACGAAAACCTGCAGCCGAGGATCAGAGGCACACTGCTGATGGCGCTCGCCAATCAACATCATGCCCTCGTCCTATGTCCGGGCAACAAGTCCGAAATCGCAATGGGCTACAACACGTTGTACGGGGACACCGTCGGAGCGTTGGCGCCAATCGCCGACTTGTACAAAGGGCAGGTTTATCAGCTGGCAGAATGGTTCGAAGAACTCATTCCGGAGCGAATTCGGACCAAACCTCCGTCCGCCGAATTGCGGCCTGGTCAGCGTGATGAAGACGATCTGCCGCCCTACGAGGTGCTCGACCCCATCTTGAAACAGGTGATCGAAGCCAATGCTTCCAAGCGCCAACTCCTTGAACAGGGATTCGATGAAGCCATCATCGACGACGTGCAACAGCGGATTCGCATCAGCGAGCACAAGAGAGGGCAACTGCCGCCGGGAATCAAGATTTCACCCAAGGCGTTCGGGTCCGGACGTCGAATCCCACTGACCAACGGCTATCACGACTAGACTGTCGAGACAACAGTCCTGTTTAAACGATGCAGAGAGGCGCGTTGGTCAACAGCATTCTGGCATTGGATCATTAGGCCAATGACAACAGCTCTTTACCATGAAGAGCATGAAGAACTTGAAGGAAATCCCACCACCCCTTTGGGCACAAGAAGCGACGTACACCACTCGAGATCTTCGCCAAGTCCAATCAGCAACAAACGGCTGCTCGGACAAACCGTAGCATTCACGTAATTAAGCCTACGTGAATCCCGGGGCGGTCCAGTGGAGTTCAAGGGGTCGGTTTATGTGCGCAGCAACATTATTTCAGTCCTCAATGCCTTCTCCGTGCCTTTGCGCCTCTGTGAGAGATCTATGTTTCTGTTGGCGCGCAACAGCGGGCGGCGGTACGTC
>DAOVHV010000124.1 GCA_030671645.1 bacterium
CCACCGCTCGAAAATCGACGAATTCAATCCCCTGCTCGTCTATCTGATGCTTAAGCGATGCGTAGTCAGTCACAGGCACCTCTTCGTGAGAAAATGGGTCCCAAGCATATCGCGCCATATTGGAAGCGACAAGCTTTGCTTATTGCGATATTGGAAGCGACAGGCTCTGCTAATTACACGCCAGCGGACACAACAAGCTCTGCTCATCGCCCTACTCCTGGTGAGGCAAGCTCTGAACCTTCAATTGCGCAGCCTTTCGGCTGCAACAAACATCATTTGTGCAGATTCTTGGCCGCGATGAACGCCAGCCCATGCTTGGTCAGCTCGGTTGCAGTCACATTCAAGGCGTCGTGCTTGTCCAGATAGTTGCGTTCCATCGCCGGCATTAGACCGTTCGCCTCGATCTCGCTCTTCGGCAGGAAGTACTCCAGGATATCTGAAGGGTGCTCCCGCTGGCTGTCGATCTCCGGCTTTCCACCCTCATGTTTGGCGGAGATGTTAGCGACGTGGTCGGCCAGCTCGACCAATTCGTCCGTCCGATCGTAGGGCTGGATGACGATTGATTTTTGGGTTTCAGTGATGTGATGCTCGAACCGAACGACGTTTTCGAATCCCAATGCCTTGCGAACGGTGGCGCCCTTCTCGATGGTTTCGTTGTTCACCGAGTTGGACCAATTGAATCCGATCAGGGAGGTCGTCCCATCTTCGCGGGCGAACAGCTTGGCGCCCAGCAATGTCCATAAGGCGGCATACGGATTGTCATTGCCCATGAACACGGAAATCTTGAACTCGATATCGATGCCCAGCTTGTGCATCAAATAGCCAAGGAAGACAGTTCCCGGATTAATGTTCAGCACTTGGCGCACACCATATTCGGTGTAGTAGCTCAGAAACTCGTCCACCCATTTCAGGGCATGGCTATTGGGTTGCCCCACGCCGCCGAAATAGCCGGTGATGGTGGCCGGTCCGCCCAGATGAATGTTCGAGCCATCCGTTCCCTTGGTGTCGAGCGTTTCCACATAGCTGGCACCAACAATTTGCATGGCGGCTGCGACGGCCAATATATCGCCTTGATCCGCCACCTGCTCCATCATGTTGCGAACGCGTATGTACCGTCCCGGCATGAGTTCGCGCTGTTCGATCGCCTGCTTTGCCTCGGCAATCAGCCACGGAAAGTACTGCAACGCACTGATCTCCAGCGTCACGGCATGCGCCTCATCAAAGGGCGCCGTGGCGGCCGCGTCACCGAGAACGTCCTTTCGAAATTCTTCTATCGAAACGAAGGCGCTTGCATCGCGCTTCTCGATCAGCCATTCAAGATCAGCCAGATAGGGAGAGCCGGACTCCTTCAGACGAGCCATGAGGCTGGGAAGCCGGCGCGCAGCATCCGCTTTGCGGTTGATCTCCTCGGGGCCTCCGTGTTTCTCAACAATGCGCAATAAATCGTTGATCACCTCGGAATCGGGATCCGTCAGAAATCGGTTGATCTGTTGTAGATGATCCTCGGAGATTGCCAAACGCTGTCTCAAATCGCTCATCCTGCCTCCTGCTGCTTTCTTCGCCCACGCCGGCGGGGTTCTATTCGAATTCCTTCATCAACGCAGAGAAGTTCCCGATTTCGTCCTTGAGCATGTGATAGCAGTGCTCGTCTGCCGGGAACTCACCCGCCTTCACTTCGGAGACATAGTCCTTCATGGCGTTCGTGACCACTTGGGCCACGTTGCAGTACTTCTTCACGAATTTCGGGGTGAAGGCTTGGAATTGACCGATAATGTCCGAAACAATGAGCAACTGTCCGTCGGTGTCGAGGCCGCCGCCAATACCAAAAACGGGGATGGAAAGCCTTTGGGCGATGAATCCGGCTACTTCCGGCGGCACAGCTTCCAGCAGCAGCATTTGCGCGCCGGCGTCTTCGATGGCAAGAGCGTCTTCAATAAGCGTTCGTGCCGATGCGATCGTCCTTCCTTGTGCCTTGTGCCCCCCCAGTTGCCCCGAACTCTGAGGGGTCAGGCCGATGTGACCGCAAACGACGATCCCGGCATCAAGGATGGCCTTGATGCGCGAGATGACACGCTTCCCGCCCTCCAGCTTGAGGGCATCCACGCCGGCCTCCTTCAAGAATCGGCCCGCATTACGAACGGCGTCTTCGTCGCTAACTTGGTAGCTCAGGAATGGCATGTCGCCCATGACAAACGTGTTGGGGGCACCGCGTCGGACTGCCTCGCAGTGAACGATGCACTGGTCCATGGTTACGGGCACGGTCCCCTCATACCCATACACGCACATGCCGAGCGAATCGCCGACCAGCAGCATGTCCATGCCGGCCGCCTCGGCAAACTCGGCGGTTGGGTAGTCATAGGCAGTCAGCCAAGCGACCTTCTCACCGTTGGCCTTCATCTTCCGTATGCTGTGAATGCTATGCTTCTTCTTGTCGGACACTGCTCCTCCTTTGATACCGTCACTCCCCCTCAAGGGGAAAGGCTACAACGCCAGTCCTACTTCTCGCAACAGACGGCTGAGTTCGCAAAGCGGAAGCCCCATGACATTGGTGTATTCGCCAATGATGCTTTCAATGAACACTGCTGCTCGCCCTTGAATTGCATATGCGCCCGCTTTGTCGGAGTACTCGCCGCTGTCGAGATACCATTCGATTTCACGATCTGAAATGGCTCGAAAGCGCACCTCGGTTTCGGCATAGAATTCCCGTTCGATATCACGCTCCGTGTTCCAAAGATGAAGTCCGGTGAGCACAAAGTGCGAGCGCCCGGAAAGCGCACGCAGCATGGTGGCTGCTTCTTGCCGCGACCGCGGTTTGCCCATCACATGATCGTCAACGACAACCAGCGTATCTGCGCCGAGGATGATGCCTGAGTGTTGAGTCCCGACAGTTCTGGCCTTGGTTCGAGCCGAGGCCACAACACGTTCCCTTGGTGAACCAAAGTCGATTTCTTCCGCATCGCTCGGGATCACAGTGAATTCATTCGTTATACGTGCCAGCAGTGCTTGGCGGCGGGGCGATTTGGACGCGAGGATTAGGGGCATGGTCTCACCAATGAAATCGTCGGGGTTGGAGACGCTGATGTCAAACGAATGAAATCTCTCTACGGATAGTCCACTCCCGCGGTCCCATAGAACACTGAGAACGGTGCGCTCCCATCGACACTTCGGGGTAGTCGAATGACTCCTGCCACCACTTCGCCCGGCTCGACACGATCCACTCGGAGGAACTTTTCCGTGAGTTCCACGAACGACGCCGTGCTGAAGAAGACATGGTTGGTGCCACCCTGGCGGATGTAGAAGTTCCATGGCGAGAAATCGGCGCCACTCGGAGAAATGGCCCATACCATCACCGCTCCTGTTCCGATGACTTCATCGATTGTGGCAATGAGTTCTGCGCCAAGGAGACTGGCACGAACAGATTCCTCCAAGCGTACAAAGAACAGACGAAGGTCGCTTCCTCTCGGAGCCAGCACCATCGTTCGAACGAGTTCCGGTTCCAGTTCGAACAACGCAGCCATCGCTTCGGAGGAGAAATCCTCATGAAGAAGTACTTCTTGTAGCGCATCAAGCGTGTCCAGCGGTGCGACCTCAATGGGATCGTGCGATTGGGTGGCGGCTGTCGGGGAACCCGTGGGTCCTTGGACCACGGCAGCCGGTGCTGAGGGCGATCCGATATCGAACGAGGCTCGCTGTCCCGCGTATAACACATCAAACGGCACCTGGGGATCGATCAAATCTCCCAGGATGACCACGCCTTCGCTTCCGGATCCTTGCTCGGGACCGCTCGGGTTCACTTCGAAGCGCCCGGACAAGAATCCGGGAGTGATCTCGTCCCAAGCCTCCCATGGCGGGAAGCTGTTCACACTGAGCTGCTGGATCGAAATCAGCTGCGGATCGAATGCGAACGAATTCACGACGGCGTTGACACTGGGATTGACATAGATTGCGTTTTGCCCGACATAGGGTTGTAGATGCGCCGATAACTCCGCGGAAATCCTGCTTTGGAAGGTACGCTCGTTGATGAAGACGTACACGATCGTCAATTCGATTCCGTTGACATCGACCTTGACGAGGCTGACGAGATCGGGATCCAGTCCTGTTTCTTGCGCAAACTGATCGCGCTCATCCGCGCAAAGAAAAAGCGACACGGCCCACAATATGAGGAGAGCACATCCCACTGCCCTCCCCATCATTGTAATCCGTGTCACGTTTAACCACCCAGTTTCGG
>DAOVHV010000005.1 GCA_030671645.1 bacterium
CATGACCCGTGAGTTGGTCGCCATCGGCTTTGATCCCGGCCTGGCAACGACTGGGTATGGCGTCATCCGCATGGCAGGGGGGAAATGGGAGGCCATCGCCGGCGGCGTCATCAAAACCAAGAAAGACACGCCTCGGGCCGACCGCTTGAGAACTCTTCATCAGGAAGCGCGATCACTGATCGAATCCTATGCACCCATCGGCGTCGCCATTGAAGAAATATTCTTTGCTACCAACGCACGAACAGCCATGCGAACGGCCGAAGCACGTGGTGTTCTGTTGATGGCGGCTGCCGGGTTTCCTGTTCGCGGATACACTCCACTGCAAGTGAAGAAGCGAATCACCGGATACGGGAAAGCCACTAAGGCGCAGATTCAGGCAATGGTTAAGCGCCTGCTGAACTTGGCAGAAACGCCCAAGCCTGATGACATGGCCGACGCGTTGGCGCTTGCTCTCTGCTACCTTCTCGAAGAGGGGGGGGTGAATCCAAGAGAACATGACTACGTATGAGGAGTTGCTTCGCCTCCCGTCTACTCCGGATCCCGAAAGACTTCTGCTGATCGACGGCCACTGGTTGGCCTATCGAGCGTTTTACGGCATTCCCGATCTCACTTCCGGAACAGGCCAACCTGTCGGCGCCATTTTCGGGTTCTGGCGCGCGTTGCTGATGATGATGAGATCGTTTCCTTCCGAGCATATCGCCGTCACATTCGACGCGCCCGGCCCGACGTTCCGCCACGACATATATGCAGACTACAAAGCGAACCGCAGCCCGATGCCCGAGCAATTGCGTTCTCAGATCCCATTGATCGAGCAATTACTCGAAGTACTAGGGATTCCCGTCTTCTCCGTGCCTGGAGTGGAGGCCGATGATGTGATGGCTTCGTTGGCAACGAAAGCTGCCGGGTGCGGACTGAAGAGTCTGATCGCAACTTCAGACAAGGATTTGGCTCAACTAGTGGATGACAACATCTCTTTGTTGCGCCCGTCAAGGCGGGGCATCGATTCATCCCTAAAGGTGCTCGACGCCTACGGCGTGGAAGCCAAGTACGGCGTCTCTCCCTCACGAATCGTCGACCTGCTTGCTTTGGTTGGAGACAGCTCGGACAACGTACCCGGCGTACCTTCCGTAGGGGAAAAGACGGCATTGAAGCTGCTGCAGCAATTCGGAACCTTGGAAGGCGTACTCAGTTCCGCGGACAAGGTCGGGAATCGCCGCGTATCGGAAAATCTCGTGGCCCACGCAGACGATGCCCGGCTCGCCCAACAGTTGATTCAACTTAAAATGGACGTCGATGTCGGAGACGTCCCCTCCGCATGCCAGCTCCGAGGCTTTGATGAAGACGCGCTCGCCAGCACGTTGGGGGAACTAGGATTCTCCAGTTCATTGACCGAACTCGGTCTTGAACCATCGATCCAAGCAAGACCCCAAGCACCGCCCGTAGCCGCCGATTACTCGGCCATCCTGACGCCAGAGCAACTAGCAAGCCTCGTTTCGGACTTGAGCCAAGCACGTGTGTTGTCGATCGATCTGGAGACCACCAGTCGGGATCCTCACGAAGCCGAGATTGTGGGCATCGCAGTGTCGCTGCAACCGCTCATCGGCTACTACATTCCCATCGGACACGACACCCTCGATGCACCGCTTCAATTGGAACTCGATGTTGTGCTGGAAGCCCTCCGTCCATTCATCGAAGCCGAAACACCTCAACTCATCGGGCAAAACATCAAGTACGACCTCATCATTCTTCTGCGCCACGGCCTAAAGCCCAATGGCATCCGGTTCGATGCGATGATTGCCTCGCATCTCACCCGGCCTGAGGAACGACGGCACAACCTGGAAAGCATTGCCAGCACAGTCTTGGGATGTTCGGTCAGCAGCTACGGAGACGTAGCCGGGAAAGACGGATCGTTCGCAGCCGTTCCCATCGACCTTGCCACGAACTACGCCGCGGAAGACGCTGAGGTCGTCCAGCGATTACATGAGCCACTGCTTGAGCGTTTGCGAGCTCAGGACTTGATGCCCTTGTTTGAGTCGGTTGAGATACCGCTGGTTTCCGTTCTGGCAACAATGGAGTCCAACGGCATCCTGTTGGATTGCGATGTGCTCTCCTCTCAGGGTGACGAGATTCGCAAAGAACTGGAGATCGTGGAATCCGATTTGTACGACATTGCCGGCGAGACATTCAATCCGAATTCCCCGAAACAAGTCGCGGAGGTTTTGTTCGAACACCTCGGCTTGCCGGTTCTTTCAAAGACCAAGACAGGTCCTTCCACCTCAGCTCAAGTCCTTTCCAGATTGGCCGAGCTTCACCCCCTGCCAGGCAAATTGATGACGTATCGAGAGTTGAAGAAGCTGCTCAGCACCTATATCGATCAACTACCCAAAGCGGTCAATCCGCGCACCGGCAGGATTCATTCGTCGTTCCATCAGACATCCACTGCAACCGGAAGACTGTCGTCCTCTGCCCCGAATCTTCAGAATATTCCCACAAGGACGGAGATCGGAGGCAGAATCCGGCGCGCGTTCATCGCGGCTCCCGGTTCCCTGCTCCTTGCCGCCGACTACTCCCAAATCGAGCTGCGTTTATTAGCGCATTTTTCCGAAGACGAGGGCTTGATTGAGGGCTTCAACTCCGGAATGGATCTCCACCGACTGACGGCTAGCCATGTGTTCGGATTACCTGAAAGCGAGGTCACAGATCAACTCCGAGATGCAGCCAAGCGAATCAACTTCGGCATTCTCTATGGCATCAGCCCCTTTGGTTTGGGCCGCGAACTCAGAATTCCTCAATCGGAAGCCAAGGCTTATATCGATCGTTTCTTCGCGGCTTACCCCCGCGCCAAAGAGACCATTGATCGCATGATCGAAACAGCCACCAAGAAGGGATACGCCGAAACCTTATTGGGGAGACGCAGACCTCTTCCCAACCTGAAATCACGCAACATGCAGCAGCGTAATTTCGATCGACGGAATGCCGTCAACACACCGATTCAAGGCAGTGCAGCCGATCTCATCAAGCTGGCCATGATCCGCATCGACGAAAGGATTCGGACAGAGACCCCGTCGTTGAAAATGACGCTACAAATCCACGATGAACTGGTTTTCGAAGTTCCTGAGTCGCTGCTGGAATCCTCTATCGCCATGATTCGCGACGGAATGGAGAACGCTTATCGACTAAACTTACCCCTTACGACAAAAATCAGAACGGGAGCTCATTGGGGAGAGTTGTAGGATTCGAACCTCGATAATTCGATTCGGTGCCCGAGATGCTTCGAATCCGCCCGGGATCGGAGTGAACTGAGATGAAACTTCTTCAGACGACTTGTGTATTTCAAGCAGATTCCTCAAAGGAGAAATCCATGGGAAAACGGACTTGGCTCATTTCTTTGTTCCTGCTGCTAGGGCTCGTTTCGATCGGCACGTCTGCGTTGCCTGATTTGGTCGTCTCGGAGATCGGCATCGAGCCGTTCCATCCTCAAGCCGGGCAGTCCGTGTTCATCGAAGCCACCGTCTCGAACCATGGATACAGCAGCGCAGAGAATCCGTTCTTTGTCTATTTCTTCGTCGACGGACGCGAGATCGCTATTCGATCCATCGTCGGCGAGCTTGCATCAGGAGCGTCGAAGCGTGTTTCCGTTGAGTGGTTGGCTGTTGCCGGTCCACATGCCTTATCCGTAGAAGTTGACCCCCCCATCGGACGTATCGAGGAATCCGACGAAACCAACAACACCGAGATTCGCATCCTCAATGTGTCCTTGAGCGCCGCCACCGAAGCCGCCATCGGATCTCTGAAGGTTGTTGTTGCTCCGTTTGAGGATTTGACGGGTTCCGGTTTTCTTCACGTCGGAGAAGGTGTCGCCGACGAACTGATCGAACGCTTGGTAGGAATCGGCGTCCGCGTTCTCGAACGCTCGGAGCTTGAAGCTATCATGCAAGAGCGCGCATTGAATCCATCGCTCACCAGCGATGTGGCCATGGCCGGGCGGCTGTTGGGTGCAGACGTGCTCGTTGCAGGGTCGGTCACGGAATTGGCGGTTCGCGATTCCACGTTCCAGTTAGGATTCCTCTCTGTCAGCGGAGCCGAAGTGGATGTCCGCCTATCGGCTCGCCTCATTAGTGTCTATACATCGCAAATCATGAGCATCGTGCCTGCGGAGGGTCATGACGAAGGAACCACCGGGTTTTCCATCGACCTGACCGTGTTCTTGTCGCTGCTCCAAACCGTCTCTCCGGATATCTGTGGTGGGGGATTGCAGACCGTGCGATCTTGGTACAACGTCGGCGAATCGATTCCGATCGGGTATCGCAATCCGGGCGCTCCTGAATGGTTCAGCATCGAGATCACTACGGGGATCGGCTCGTTCGTGAAATGGCTGGGCTGGCAATACATTGATACGGGTGATTGTGACATCTGGTATTGGAATCAACTCGATGTCGCAGGTTCCCAAATGAGCCCCGGCACCTACTCAGCCAAGCTCTGGGACGGAACGGCCTACGTCGCAGAGGTCAGTTTCCAGATCCGTCCCGGCATTTCTCTCACCGTCCCCCCAGTCACCAAGATTACCGTTGGCACAGCGCAATTCGAGGAAACTGTCGTGGGCAGTGCCCTTAATCTTGCTGTTGACGATTTGGCCGCAGGATTCCTTGGAGCACTTGAAGGTGTCTCTCCGATCCTGGTGGAACAGCGAGCTTCCTTGCAGCTTGCCGAGCCAATGGCCTTGGCCAAGGAAGGCCAGATCGCTGCCATCCTGCCCGACGGACGTATCGCCATCAATATCGGAGCGTCGTCCGGTGTCATTCACGGTGAAGTCTTCGAGGTATTGGAGGTCATCAACGTAATCGTCGATCCCCAGTCCCTTGAGATCCTGGACTACGACATCCTCGGAGAAAGGGGAGAGATCGTTATCACCGAGGTTCGCGACCGAGTATCTTTTGGCGTTTTGACATCAGACTTCGAACCCGTCATCGGCGACATCGTTCGCTGGCTGGCTCCGTGATTCGCAATCCATCGTTCGATTCGATAGACTGCTCGCGATGAATCGCAAGATCGTTCGCTATCTCAGCTTGGCCGGAGTCTGCGTCTGTCTTGGATGCTTCTCGGCAACTTCACAGGGGTTTCGCTCCATCGGTATTCGTCTGTCTTTGTCGTGGGGCGAGACGCCGATTTGGTTGGGGATCGAGGCATCGACCGACCTTTCATGGACCATTCTCTCGGCCGCCCTGTTCATCACCCCCGATGGAAAGACGCTATTCACCAGCCACTTCGATATCCCTTTACGAGAGGAAGCCGCCGCCTTTCTCAGGATCACAGCGGGCTTTTATTACTTCGAACCTAGACAACCATTTCCGTATCCGCTCGCCGGCGTAGGGCTTTCCTACCTACCTGTATTGGCAAGCCCGATTTACATAGGATTTGCGGGTGAGTTTGTTTATCCGCTCGCCTTCCCCTTGCCCATGTTCTCCATCTCGGGAGGATGGCTTCCTTAGCCCATGACGAGTCTTTTCGGAACCGATGGAGTACGCGGGCAAGCCAACCGTTTGCTCACTCCCGAACTGATCCTGTCCCTGTCTCGGGCTATTGCCGCAACCATGGTTCCTGACGGAGGCCACGTCATCATCGGACGTGACACACGAACCAGTGGTCCGATGCTTGAGGCCGTACTGTCGGCCGGACTCACTTCCGCCGGGCTGAATGTCTGTCTCGCCGGCATCATTCCGACTCCGGCCATTTCGTTCTTAATCAAGGATGAGCACGCTGATTTAGGCATTGTCATATCCGCCTCACACAACCCTCCCGAGGACAACGGTATCAAGTTGTTCGATCGGAACGGCATGAAGTTGCCCCAAGAAGAAGAGCACCGCATCGAGGCAGCATTTTCAGTAGCTCATGAGCCGGCCGAGATCATTGGAAGCGTAATGACATTGGAAGCGGCAGCGACAAGGTATGCCGCCTTTCTCAGCGGCACGATCGATGTCGAGCGCGTCGATTTCACGGGCATGACGCTCGTGTTGGATTGCGCCTATGGCGCGACCTCAGCCATCGCGCCGCACGTATTCCGCCATCTTGGCGCTACGGTAATCCCCATTCACTCGGTTCCGGACGGAAATCGTATCAACGTAGATTGCGGTGCCACGCATCTTGCTCGGCTACAGGAGGCAACCAAGGAGTACAAAGCCGATTTAGGGATCGCGTTCGACGGCGACGGCGATCGCGTTCTTCTGGTCGCGTCCGACGGCTTCGTCATCGATGGGGATCGCATGATGGGAATCGCAGCCTCTTACATGGCCGAACATGATTTGTTGACACCTTCGGCTATCGTCGCCACCGTCCTCAGCAACCGCGGTCTCGAACTCTGGCTGGCAGATCGCGGAATCAACGTCCACCGAACAGACGTGGGGGACCGCTACGTATCCCATCGTATGATCGAAGAAAGTATCCAGATTGGCGGAGAAGCGTCCGGCCACATCATCTTCCGTGAGCATTCTCCAACGGGAGACGGAATACTCACGGCCGTCAAGCTGCTTGAGATTGCCCATCATCGTGGCATAGACTTGCCCACGTTGGCTCACGAGATCCCCTTGTTCCCGCAGTGCGCGCGCAACATCGCGTGCGATAATCCAGCTCAACTGGCAGAAGACCCCCGTACACGCAAGCTCCTTCACGAGGCCGAGGAAACGCTCGGCCAATTGGGACGTATCGTTCTTCGCCCGTCAGGCACGCAACCGCTGCTGCGAATCATGGTAGAAGCGGAAGATGAAGATCGTTGCGAGGAAACGGCAAATCAACTGGAAGGCAGCCTCCAGCGAATCGCTCTCCGGAGCAGAAGCTAACGCATCATTCCGGCTTCTCGTCAAACGGGTACGTCAGCACAGGGTTCTTGGCTGCTTGTGTTTGATCCAATCGCCGCACCGGCGCATTACGCGGGGCTTCATGGAGTAACTGAGGATTCTTTTTCGCCTCGGCAGCAATCGTTTCCATGATTTCGGCGAACTGGTCGAGCGTATCTTTGTTCTCGGTCTCGGTGGGTTCGATCATGAGCGCTTCTCGCACCGTCAACGGGAAATAGACCGTGGGTGGATGCACTCCGTAATCGATGAGACGTTTGGCGATATCCAATGTCGTAATCCCGTCAGCGATCCCCTCTCCTGACAGCACAAACTCGTGTTTGCACAGCCCATCGTAAGGCAATGGGTAAGTTCTCTTGAGCCGTTCTTGCAGATAATTGGCATTCAGAACGGCGTTTTCGCTGACCGCACGCAATCCTTCGTCTCCCAGCTGAAGGATGTAGGCAAACGCCTTCACAACCACCAGGAAATTGCCGTAGAACGAGTGAATACTTCCCATCGAATCGGGGTGATCCCAATCCAGACCGTAGATTCCATTCTCCTGAATAATCCGCGGAACGGGAAGGTAGTCGGAGAGGAGGTCCGATACGGCAATGGGACCGGCGCCCGGGCCTCCGCCGCCATGGGGCGTCGACATCGTCTTGTGGAGGTTGAAGTGAAAGACATCAGCTCCCATGTCTCCAGGGCGAGCTTGACCTAAGAATGAATTCAGATTCGCCCCGTCAAAATAGCACAATCCGCCGGCGGCATGAACCTTTTCCGTCACCTGGAGAATGTTTGCCTCGAAGATACCCAGCGTGTTGGGAACCGTGAGCATCATGCCGGCGACCGTCTCATCGAGCGCTTCCTCAAGCACTTTCAAATCGATCATTCCGACTTGGTCGGACGGAATCTCGGTGACGGAGAATCCAGCCAACGCAGCTGACGCCGGGTTCGTTCCGTGAGCCGTATCCGGAAGCAAGATCCGTTTTCGGTTCGATTCTCCGCGAGCTTCAAAGTATTTCTTAAACAGGAACATACCGGACATCTCACCGTGAGCACCAGCGACCGGCTGAAGCGAGACGTCCGCCATGCCGGCAATGTTTCGCAAGAAACCGGTCAACTCAAACAGAAGTTGCAGTGCGCCCTGCGATCTCGCCACATCACTGCGAGGATGAAGACCGGCGAATCCGGGCAAGCTTGCCACATCTTCGTTGAGCTTGGGATTGTATTTCATGGTGCAGCTTCCCAGCGGATAGAACCCGTCATCTACACCGAAGTTCAGCTTGGACAGCGTGGTGTAATGGCGCGCAACCTGGGGCTCGGACAGGTCGGGAAGACGAGGGGGCCGGGTGCGAACGAGTTGCGGATCGATGAGTTGCTCCACACCTTGACTGGGAACATCCAGTTCAGGGAACAGGCCGCCGATTTTATCGCCGCATCGACAATCAAAGATCGTACTCATCGAATCCCTTCCAAAACCTGGATCAGCCGATCGAGTTCTTCTCTCGTGCGCTTCTCGGTGACAGCCAGCCGGAGAGCGTTCTCAAGACCCACCGAGCGCAGATCATCCGGTGCCTCCACCGCGAATCCAGCCTGAACAAGTCGGTCATGAATCACGGCAGCATCGCCGGGAACGGTCAGAACGAACTCGTTGAAGAATGCGCCGCTGAAGGCCCGCTCATAGCCATCGATCGCCGTGATGCCGTCCGCTAAGTAATGCGCTTTCTGAAGATTCAATTCTGCGACTTGGCGCAGTCCTGCAGAACCGGCGCTGGCAAGATAGATAGTTGCAGCCAGGGCGCAAAGTGCCGAATCTGTGCAAATATTGGAAGTGGCCCGCTGGCGGCGGATGTGCTGTTCGCGCGTTTGTGCAGCCATGGTGTACCCAGTCTTCCCGTCCGCATCGACCGTACGCCCGGACACCCGTCCCGGCATTTGGCGCAGGTACTCCTTGCGAGTGGCGAACAATCCCAGTAATGGTCCACCATATCCCATGGAGAGCCCGAGCGATTGACCTTCGGCCACCACGATGTCGGCGTCGAACACTCCCGGAGGCTGCAGCAGCCCCAGGGACAACGGATGACACGACACGATCAGCAGCGCCTCGCCTATTCGATCCTTGAGTCCTGCCAACGGTTCGATCACGCCGAAGGCATTGGGCGTTTGAATGACGATCGCTGAAAGCTCCTCGGGGAGAGACGTGAGTTCGACCGTTCCGCTCTCTGCGTACGGAACCTCGTGAATCTCGATCTCGGTCGCCCAGCAATAGGTATCGAGAACCCGGCGCAGATGCGTAAACAACGAGCGAGGAACCGCGACCGCGCCCTTCTTTCGGATTCGCTCGGCCATGAGAACGGCCTCGGCCAGCGCAGTTGCGCCATCGTACATCGAGGCGTTGGCGATCTCCATTCCCGTGAGTTCACAAACGAATGTCTGGAATTCAAACATCGCCGTCAGCGTACCCTGGCTAATCTCGGGCTGGTAGGGTGTATAGGCCGTGGAAAACTCGGATCGGGACAGCATGTGACCAACGATGCTGGGTACATAGTGGTCGTAGACGCCACCCCCCAGCATGCAAACGGCATCTGCCGACTTGTTGCGATCTGCCATGGTTCCCAGCATGGAAGCCACTTCCAGCTCGCTACGCGCCGGAAGACCCAGGGGTTGAAACTTCTCCTTGATCGAGCTGGAAATATCCGCGAACAACTCCTCGATCGACGAAACACCAATCGACGCCAGCATCTCGCGTCGATCATCAGCCGTGTTGGGGATATAACGCATACCTGCTATCCTCCGGCTGTGAAGGACTCGTATCCCGCCGCGTCCAGTGTGTCCTCGAGTTCTGCCGGATCGCTAATCTCCAATACCAGGATCCACCCGCCCTCATGAGGCGAGGAGTTGATCGTTTCCGGCGCCGATTCGAGTCCGTCATTGACTTCCACGACAGTTCCGGCTGCAGGAGCGAACACATCGCCCACAGCCTTCACAGACTCGACCGTGGCCACGTTGTCGCCCTTCTGGACGGACGCACCGACCGCGGGCAACTCCGCAAAAACGATGTCCCCCAGTTCGGCCTGCGCGTGATCGGTGAGACCGATACGCGCCCGATTTCCTTGCAGCTGAATCCACTGGTGATCTTTGGTATAGCGATAATCCGCTGGATAGGCCATTGCTTCTTCCCCCTTGTCTTGTACCTGGCAGTTGAGGTCGATTATAAGACGCCGTTGTGTGCTAAGCCATGCCCCTTTGTAAGGATCCATACCATCACTCCCCGAGAACCGGATAGAAACTCGCATAGGTTTTGTGGAACATCAGTTCGACGTTTCCAACCGGCCCGTTTCTCTGCTTGGCGATAATCAACTCCGACGGGGCGGAAGTATCGCTGGGAGCGCCGGTGCCACCTTCGTCCTGTTGACGATGGTAATCCTCGCGATAGATGAACATGACGATGTCCGCGTCCTGTTCGATGGCTCCCGACTCACGTAGATCGGCCAAACGAGGACGCCTTTCGGTTCGCCCTTCGGGAGAACGATTCAGCTGCGATGCGGCAATCACACAGATATTCAACTCGCGAGCCAGCCGTTTGAGCGAACGTGAGATGTAGGCAACCTCTTGTTCGCGGCGATCGGCACGAATTCCACCCTCGACCAGCTGTAAGTAATCGACCATGACGACATCCAGGCCGTGCTGTGCGGCCATGCGGCGTGCCCGCGCCCTGATTTCCAGAACCGAGACGCCGGGTGAATCGTCGACGATGATCTGAGCCTTCTGAAGCTTGCTGGCCGCATGCGCCAAGTCGCGCCATTTCTCGCCGGGTACGTATCCGCCGCGTAGTTGGTGCAGGCTGATCTTTCCCTCACCACACAGCAACCGTTCCAACAGGTGTTCCTTCTTCATTTCGAGGGAAAACATGCCGATTGTTGCGTTGTCACGGATGGACATGTGGCGAGCCAACGCCAGTAAGAAACTCGTTTTTCCCGTTCCCGGACGTCCAGCGACGATCACCAAATCGGATCTCTGCATCCCGGCAGTCATTTCGTCGAGATAGGGAAATCCCGTGGAGAATCCGGTCACCGTATGACGGCCGGGATCTCGATGCAGCTTCTCCAACGTATCGATATGTTCGTAAAGAAAATCGCTGATCAGGAAATACGAACTGCCCGTATCGCGACTGGAAATGTCGAAGATGAGGGACTCGGCACGATCCAAAATCTCATCGGTCTCGCTGATTTCGTCGAAACCAAGCTCAGAAATTCGTCCGCCCGCTTCGATCAGCGAACGCAAGGTGGCTTTGCGCTTGACGATGTCGGCGTAGTACTCCAGGCTGGCCGTGGTGGTGGTGCGATCCAGCAACTCGTTCAGATACATGCGGCCGCCGGCGCGTTCCATGTCGCCGGTTTCTTCCAAGCGATTGGCGAGCAGAACGATGTCGGACGGCTCACTTCGATTGAACAGCTCGCGGATGATTCGAAAGATGACGCGGTGCCGGCGCTCATAGAAATGCTCGGGGATCAGCTTGTCTACCAGGATAGGCATAGTGCTCTCCGGCTCCAGGATGGCCGCACCAAGCACGACTTGCTCCGCTTCGATGTTCTTCGGAAGCTCTCGCACATCCGTACGATCGACTCGCGTTGCGTCCACGTGCTTCACCGCCTCAAATGTAGCATCATTATCACTCGTCGCACACGTGGCGAACAAGTGAAACCGACGAGATCATGGATTCGGGGCTCCAAAACGCACGAGATTGCGGATCTATCGGGCTTTAGCTATACTCCGGCATCATGAGTTCAGGACAATTTGGGAGGGTAATGTGGACGTCCTTACGATGAAAGAACTGCTCGAAACGGGAGTGCATTTCGGGCATCGAACAAGAAAGTGGAACCCCAAGATGGCGCGCTACATCTTCACAGAGCGCAAGGGGATTCACATCATCGACCTGGAGCAGACGGTCGATCTGTTTAGAAAAGCCTACTACTTCGTGCAAGATAACGCAGCCAATGGTGGAGAAGTCGTTTTCGTCGGAACCAAGAAGCAAGTTCAGGCGACCATCGCCGAAGAAGCGCAACGTTGCGGAGCACATTATGTCAATCGCAGGTGGCTCGGCGGCACGCTGACCAACTTCGGAACCATCAAACTGAGTATCGATCGAATGAAGAAGATGGAAGCCATGATCGAAGATGGCACGGTCGATCACATGCCGAACAAAGAAGCCAGCCGTCTGCGCCGACGTCTGGCCAAGCTGCAGCGCAACCTCGATGGGCTGCGACATATGGAGAAGAAGCCCAGCGTGATGTTCGTTATTGACCCGGACTCCGAAACCATCGCCGTGCACGAAGCCAATCTCTCAGGAATTCCCGTCATTGCCATTGTCGATACCAACTGCGATCCGGATCCGATCGATTTCCTGATTCCTGGAAATGACGACGCCATCAAGGCGACCAAGTTGATCACCGCCCGCATCGCCGACGCCGTTCTCGAAGGACGAGAAGGTCGACAAGATGCCCCGGAGGCTTCGGCAACGACTCAAGAAGATGCCAAAGCCGAAGAGGATAAGCCCGAAGATGGAGAAGTCGTCGCCACCGAACAGGAACAGGTGGTCGAGAACGCTGCCGACGTCGATGTGTCCGAAGAAGCTGCTGAAGTAGAAGAAGAGACAGCCGACGAGGTCGAAGAGGACAAACCCGAAGACGAAGAAGCCGTTGCCACCGAACAGGAACAGGCGGTCGAGGACGCTGCCGATGTGTCCGAGGAAGCTGTTGAAGCAGAAGAAGAGACGGCAGACGAGGTCGAAGAGAACAAGCCCGAAGATGAAGAAGCCGTCGCCACTGAACAGGAACAGGCGGTCGAGGACGCTGCTGATGTGTCTGAAGAGGCTGCTGAAGTAGAAGAAGAGACGGCCGACGAGGTCGAAGAGGACAAGCCCGAAGACGAAGAAGTCGTCGCCACCGAACAGGAACAGGGGGTCGCGGTCGAGGACGTTGCCGATGTCGATGTGTCCGAAGAAGCTGCTGAAGTAGAGGAAGCGGCAGGAGACGAGGTCGAAGAGGACAAAGAGGGCAAAGGAAACGAATGACGACGATTGAGACCGAAGATATCAAACGACTCCGCGAAGAGACCGGCATCGGCATGATGGACTGTAAGCGCGCCCTCACCGAGGCCAACGGCGATTTGGAGCGCGCCAAGGAAATTCTACGAGAACAAGGTCTTGAGTTGATGGAACAAATCGGGAGAGAAGCCCACGAAGGCCTCATCGTGGCCTACGTGCATCACACCGGCAAGGTCGGTGTGATGGTGGAAATGGCCTGCAACACGGACTTCGCCGCCAGGGGTCCGGAATTCATCCAACTGGCCAACGACATTGCCATGCACATCGCTTCCGAAGCGCCGCTATACGTTGCTCCCGACAATGTTCCGGGAGAAGACATCGAGCAGAAGAAAGCAGAAATGCGCAAGCAGCTTGAGGAGCAAGGAAAACCTGCCGAAATCATCGAGAAGGCCGTCGAAGGCAGCATTGCACGCTTCTTCAAGGCCGTCTGCTTAATCAAACAGCCGTTCATCAAGAACCCTGACGTCGCCATCGAAGATCTGTTGGCGGATCTTCGAACGAAAACCGGCGAAAACATCTCGGTTGCCCAATTCACGCGGTTTGCGATTGGAGACGACGAGGAAGAGG
This sequence comes from bacterium, assembly GCA_030671645.1. Classification (GTDB taxonomy): domain Bacteria; phylum Bipolaricaulota; class Bipolaricaulia; order UBA7950; family UBA9294; genus SPBW01. Next base: position 13,504 of record DAOVHV010000005.1, read on the forward strand.
CCTAGAACGATAATGGTCGACAAACCAGCCCGCATCTTACTCAAACTGAGCGGGGAGGCGTTGAAGGGAGAGAACAGTCCGTTCTCTCCCGTTTCTTTGCAACGCATCTGTGAATCCATCGCATCTGTTCCCATCCAATGGGCGATTGTGGTGGGTGCAGGCAATCTGATCCGCGGAGCCGGGAGCCAGTGGCTCGATCGCGTTGAAGCCGACACCATGGGCATGCTGGCCACGGTGCTGAATGCGCTGGCCCTACAGTCCTATTGGGTCAGCTTAGGGAAAGACGTTCTCATCCAATCCGCCGTCGACACGCAACTCACCCATCCTATTTCGCCTCGTGACGCCCAGGCAGCTCTCGCTGAGGGAATCATTGTGATCTTCGCGGGAGGAACCGGCAGTCCGTTGGTGACTACAGATACGGCTGCCGCCATCCGCGCTGTATCCATTGAGGCCGATCTGCTGATCAAGGGTTCAAATGTAGCCGGCGTTTATGACGGCGATCCGTCTCTCGATCCTGCGGCGCAGCTCATTCAAGAACTCACCTACGACGAGTTCTTGGCCCACCGGTATGGCGTGATGGATCAGATCGCTGTTGAGATTTGCCGCGAACATGGCATGCCAATCGAGGTGTTTCATCTCGAACAGCCTGATGCGCTGGCCTCCATCGCAGCCGGAAAGAAAGTGGGAACACGTATTCAGTAGTCTTTTCCCAACGCCGCGCTACACTCGGATCCAACGAATCATCTCTCCGAATCGTTCCTCGATGAGATTCTTGAGTTCGTTCGAAATTCCTTGCGCGTGTATAGCTTTGGCCGCTTCGCGTGCCCTGCGCATCAAATCCAAGTCTTGCATCAGATCCACGGCTCGCAGCATGGTGAAGTAGCCATGCTGTTGTGTGCCGACCAGGTCTCCCGGACCCCGAATTCGCAAGTCCTCTTCGGCAATGACAAATCCGTCCGAGTACCTTTCGAAAGCGGCCAAACGCTCGCGCGCCTCGTCTGTACCGGCGTCAGCCAAGGCAAAACACCAGGCCGGCTGCCCAGCGCGTCCGATCCGTCCTCGCAACTGATGCAGTTGCGACAATCCGAACCGATCGGCGTCCTCGATTACCATGAAATCGGCGTCCTGAACGTCGATGCCGACTTCGATGACCGTCGTGGCCACCAACAGCTGTGTCTTGCCATCGCGAAACGCCTCCATGGCCGCCGTTTTCTCGTCCGATGAAAGACGTCCGTGGATCAGTCCAATACCGCGATTTGGAAAGCGGTGCGCTAGCTCGTCCGCCACTTGAATCGCCGCGTTGGCGGATACTTTTTCGGATTCCTCCACCAAGGGCAAAACGACGTATCCCTTTCGCCCCTCCTCAAGCAGTCGGTCGACTTCTCCATACAAGACGTTCCGCTGAGACGCCTCAATCCAGCGTGTTTCGATCGATCGAGGCCCCATCGGCATCTCGGCCAACACCGACGTATCGAATTCGCCGTACAGCGTGAGCATGATCGTCCGCGGAATCGGAGTAGCGCTCATTACAAGCACGTCCACTCGGTCGCCCTTCTCTTCGATCGCCGAGCGTTGGACGACGCCAAATCGGTGCTGCTCGTCGATGATGACCAATCCCAAATCCTGGAACGAGACCGTTTCTTGGATCAGGGCGTGCGTTCCGACCAGCAAATCGATCTCTCCGCCTGCAACTCGGTCATGAATCGCTGCCTTTCCCGGCACGCTCCCCGTAAGCAACTGAACGGTAACAGGCAACCCGGCGAGGGCCCGGAAGAAGGTCAATGCATGCTGCTCGGCCAGGATTTCAGTCGGAGCCATATAGGCCACTTGGCATCCGCCGTCAATAGCGGCCAACGCAGCGGCCAGGGCCACCAGCGTTTTCCCCGAGCCAACGTCTCCTTGAAGCAGGCGCATCATGCGGATGGGCTTGGAAAGGTCTGAAAGAATCTCGTCGATGGACGCTCGTTGCGCTCCGGTCAGGGAGAAAGGCAACCCAGCAAAGAATGAGTTCAACAAGCCGCCGTTGATGCTGTGCGCACGGCCGGCTTCGGATCTTGAGGATTGCAGCAACCCCAGCTGCAGCAGGAAGAATTCCTCGAAAGCGAGGGACTCACGTGCCCGCTCAAAAGCGGCGGGATCCTCAGGACGATGAATCGTTTCCACAGCCGCGCGGCGTCGCATCAGCCCGAATCGAGTCCGCATCTCCTCCGGTAACGTCTCCTGAATGGCCGGCAAGCAGTTGTCCAGATTGCGGTGGACCAGGGAACGTATGTAACGAACGGTGATCCCTTCGGTAGCCGGGTACACGGGAACCCAACGTCCGATTTCGACTCCCACACCCTCGGGCTCCCACACCGGAGAGCGCAATTGCATCTCCCCGTAGTTTCGCTCGACACGACCGAATAGGTCGATGGTCGCTCCGCGCTTAATCTGATTGGCCACCCAGGGCTGATTGAACCACACCGCCGAGAGGAAGCCTGTCCCGTCTCCAATCGAAGCCTTGACCAACGTCATTTTTCGATGGGTTCGCACCCTCTGAATGACATGAACCGTGCCTCGGACACAAACCTCCGTTCCTTCTTGCAACGATCCGATGGTTGAAAACCGTGTCCGATCCTCCAACCGCCGCGGGAAGAACATCAACAGATCCTCGATGGTCTCCAGTCCAAGCCGAGCAAGCAACGCAGCTCGTTTTGCACCAATTCCCTGAGCTTTCGTAATTGGCTCGGATAAGTCGGGAAGGACCGCTGAGATGGGGGTTGGATCAACGTCAAAGCCAAGAGCCGCCCCGAGCCGGGAAACCATCGAGCGGCGTTCGGAACAGCCGGCCGCTTCATACCCTTTGACCCATGCTGCCGAGGCGGGGTGCTGTAAACGAACGAACGCCTCCAGACCGCACGTTGCCGCACGGTTTTTGTATCCGGTAGCGCGCTCCAACTCAAGAACCTTCTTGATACGAATCTTCCAATCGCTGTTCTCTTGTGGCATCCCGAGGGTTACTTTATAATGCCGCGATCCCGTACGCAAGAGGGGACCATGGACATTCGTACTTATGGAGATCCCGTGCTTCGCCGGAAAGCTGAGCCGGTTCAAGTCATCGACGACGAGATTCATGACATCTGCCGGCTGATGGTCGAGGTCATGATGCGGGAGAACGGCGTTGGGTTGGCGGCTCCGCAAATCGGAATCCCCAAGCGCATCTTCGTGCTGGACATAGCTGATGAGTTTCACATCTTGATCAACCCGGAGTTGATCGAACTGTCCGAAGAAGTCGAGGAAACCAAAGAAGGATGCCTGAGCGTGCCCGGCGTGGATGCCGGCGTCGCTCGGTCGACACGAGCTGTGGTGGAAGGTCTCAATCTCAACGGAGAGTGCGTACGACTGGAGGGGGAGGGGCTGATTGCCCGCGCCATCCAGCACGAAATGGACCATCTAAACGGCAATCTGTTCCTCGATCAGCTCTCCACTGCTCACCGACAAAGCCTGATCAAGGAATATCAACGTGTGCGGCGAGAGGAGAAGGAGTGAAGCTCGTCTTTTTCGGA
>DAOVHV010000097.1 GCA_030671645.1 bacterium
CGGGGGATTCGGTGCTGCATCCGATTACGCGAGCTACTTCTATGGCCTGACACTTGATCTTCCGGTATCGGATCACCTGACTATTCGCGGGAATCTGTTGCAGCTCGCTGATGCTCCAGGATCGGGTGCGGATTCTGAACGCGTTCGTACAATGCCCAATCGTCATACGATTGCCGGAGTGCAAGCCGACATCTCCCTGGAAGATTTCACTGCCAACGTCTTGGTCGGATACAACCAGGACAGATTCCCCTTTGACGACAATGAGCGTACACACGTGAAGAACCAGATCAATGCTATTGTCGCCGGAGAGGGTTACGTGTTGTTCGGGCATCACGGCGGCGTGACAGTCAACGACGGAGGAAATTGGCAAACCTATGGACCGGAATCCGGCCTCTCCAGCCAGGTCGTTCAAGCGATGGCATTCAGTGACGGAGTCGTTTACCTGGGAACGGACGCCGGCCTCACCATCGTTCGCCTTGATGGAGCTTCGCCGTTCGATCGCGTAGGGAATTGGACGCGCTATTTCGTGGATGACGGATTGCCCGATCCATCTGTCACCGCTCTGTTGGTGCATGATGAAACAGTCTGGGTGGGAACGCGAGCTGGGCTTGTCTCCATGCCCACCAATGGCACTGATCCATTCGAAAGCTGGACTCAGTTCCAGGGTAACGGCTTTGCTGAACTTGCTCCTGTGACGGCCTTTGCCGCTAGTGACGAGATTCTTTACATCGGAACAGAGGGCGGGGTCTATGCCTATGAAATCAACGCTGCCCTCCTCAATTTGATCCCCGGAACAGAAGGCGATTTCGTCAATGATCTCTCGCTCGTGAAGGGGACACTGTACGTCGCCTCCAACCGTGGTCTCCGCGGCTTCCGAAACGGGAGAGGCACGGGTTGGCTGGTGCTGGGAGAATCTATCTATTCAGTGGCGTATGGGAACGGCACCCTTTATTATGGACTGGGTACGGGGCTTGTAGCAGTGGGAAGCGACTCCTTAACGAGTTTCTCCGACTGGGAAGTGACCGCACTGGGGCTTGGCCCCAGTGGTGTATGGGCCGGCGTCCGTGCGTCTGAAACGTACGAGATGAACGTATGGCTCCTGTCCGAAAGCGAACAGATATTCCCGGAATCGATCTCGGGAATCTCCGGCCAGAATCCGTATGTCTTCATCGATAGCGGGGCATCTGAGCATACCTTGACAGGTTGGGTTGCGCGGGCTGCATTCCGCCACAACACCGACGATTACACATTCAGTGGTGTCGTCGAATCGCATCCCCCCACCTTCCGCTCCATTGGCAGCTCTAGGCGAGCGGATAGTACTGGCTGGACCTTGTCAGGCGACTTCTCACCGGGCCGCCAAGCACTGCTTCGAGTGGATCACAGCTATCGCTTGGCAGATCAACTAGGTGAGACTCCGCGCGACCGGATGGGGAACGGCTTGTCCTTGGAATGGAGCTTCGCGGACGGCCCCGATTGGATGGCGTCCATTCGGCATGTGGAAACCAACGAGACGGATGCACGGGGAACGGAATCCAACCGCGAGATGACAACGTCCTTCTCGGTTCATGAGTCCTTCTTCCGGGATGCTCTTGCCTTGAACCTTTCGTGGGATCGCTACACCACCGCATCCGATCGCTGGGATGAGCGATGGCAACGTGAAAGCTTGTTGCTGTCATTCGATTGGCAGTTATCTCGCGCTCTGTCCACGTATGGCTCGTGGTCTCGACCAATTCGCCGTGCCGAAGACGATCTATCCGGTTCCGAGCATCTGAACTGGAATTGGGATTGGAGCACGTCTTTCGCCATTGCTGATCTCGATGTCGAGTATTCAGTGGATTGGGCCCGCGTCATGTTCGAGGAAACGATCAACTGGTCGCACGAAGCCGAGGTGAGGTTTGACGGGGAATCCTTCCAGCTGGCAGGCTGGGATTTTGCGCCCGATCTGAAACTTGACGGAGAGTACGAGAACGCCGCCACAGATCTCCATGCTGAATTCACTGTTCGCTCCGAGATTGAAGTTCTTACCCTTCGGACGACCTTGCGGGGGCATCTGACCGAACTGGGCCGGCCCGTTTCCAATCGTGAAGGCGAATTGTCTCTCAACGCCGGATACAAAGGTCTTCCGGATCTGGACGTGCGTCTGACCTATACAGGAAGTCGGAGCGCAGCCGTGAAGGCGGACAAGAGCGTGGCGTCTTCGAGTGATTCGCTAACCGGTCGATTGGTATGGGCACCTGAAGACGGCCCGCGCGACGAGTTCTCCTTCTCCGTACGGGTGAAGGAGACTGAAGCGGTACGTCAGGTGACAGCATCGATCGATAATGGCTTTACCATGAATCTCTCCACTATCCTTACGAACTGGTTGGAGTGGGAGAGTGAAACGCAAGCTGACGGGTACCCGATCGCTGATCTTCGCGTGGACTCCAAGGCGGAATATCGAGGCGGGACCAACGATCCCGAATTTTCATTCTCAACAACGGGTCGAGTCCTCGTTGCCATGGCGCCGAGGTGGAATGTGGCCTTTGCCTCGACCTATGAGACGGGACACAAGACGTCGATCGGACTGTATCACAGTTTCCTGTTCGAGTTGACGTTTGCGATCGAGTTCTGAGGGGGATACCTGGCCGCCTGCCAGCGACTGTAGTCGGCTATCCGCCACCCATAGGAGGCAGGAAGGCGACGGTATCGCCGTCGTGTAATCCGGTGTCTTGTCCCTGTAGGAACCGTACATTGCGGCCGTTAATGAGAATGCTTAGATACCCGGCGTCGATGCCGACGAGCAGCTTCTTGGATAATTCGGGAAAATCGATCTTCAGTTCCTGAAGCAGAAGACCGAGCGTGGCCTGGGATGACAATCGATAGACCTGCGTTCCACTCTGGAAGGATTCCCTCAATCCGCCAAAGACCTTGATGGTGATCCGAATCTTGTCATTCTGGGGTTCTCGGTTCATGGCCGCTATTGATACCGCGTTCGCTGGCTGTTGGCAAGTATGCGATTCCCATTGGTGACGTCATTGGCCCCTTCCCGACGGCCGGATATAATGCCCACTTAGGTCGAACTTGAAGGAGGTGGATGATGGACAAACAACGAGTGCTCGTGTGTACTGCCTGGCCGTATGCGTCGGGAGTTCCTCATTTGGGCAACCTGGTGGGTTCGCTGATGTCGGGCGACGTGTTTGCCCGCTACTATCGCCTTCGAGGGAAAGACGTCCTTTATGTCTCGGGAACCGATGCTCACGGAACACGGATCGAATACGAAGCGGAGCAAGAAGGAGTCTCTCCTGCCGAACTGGCTGAGCGTAATCACCAGCGAATCGTTGAGGTAATCGAAGGGTTCGGAATTGCGTTCGACAATTACACGACCACCGAGTCTTCTTGGCACAAGGATTTCGTCCGAGACATCTATCTGCAGATGGACGCGAACGGCTATATCTGTACCAAGATCGAGCAACGAGCCTATTGCCGCCGGTGCGAGAAGTTCCTGGCCGATCGCTTCATTGTCGGAACTTGCCCGAAATGCGGCTCTCCGCATGCGCTGGGGAACCAATGCGATGCGTGTGGCACGATGCTCGAGCCCGAGGAGTTGATCGAGCCCCGCTGCACCTTGTGCGAGGGTTCCGATATCGGGTTCAAGGAAACCAGACATTGGTACCTCGATCTGCCCAAGCTTTCCGATGCGCTCCGAGCCTATGTTGGCACCAAGAGTTTTCAAGGGAACGTGCACCGCTATACCCAGCAGATGATCGAGGATGGCCTGCGGCCGCGCGCCATGACGAGGGACATCAAGTGGGGCATTCCGGCTCCGTTCGAAGGCGCCGAGGGTAAGGTGATTTATGTCTGGGGAGAGGCCGCTTTGGGATACGTGTCCGCCGTGATCGAGCACTTCTCGGGGCAGGAGCAATGGAAGGATTTCTGGTACGGCGATGACGTACACCAAATCCACACCATTGGCAAGGACAACATCACCTTCCATACGCTGATCTTCCCAGGCCAGCTGATTGCATCTGAGCAGGGCTATCATCTGCCGGACCAAGTCGCGGCCACCGAGTACTTGAATTGGATCGGTGGAGAGAGCTTCTCAAAGAGCCGAGGGGTTGGCTTGTACTGCGACGATGCGTTGCGCGTGATGGATGGAGAGCTGTGGCGCTTCTACTTGCTTTACAATCGACCGGAAGGCCGGGACGTCAACTTCTCGTGGGAGGAGCTGGAGAAGGCTGTCAACGGCATTCTCATCTCCAATATCGCCAATCTGATCAATCGTGTGCTGAGTTTCGTGCAGACACAGTTCGAAGCCGTCATTCCGGCAGTGGCCTTGGATGATGAAGTCACGCGTACGCTCAGCGAATGTATTGCCAAGTACGAGTCTGCAATGACGCGCGGCGCACTCGGACAGGCCCTGCGCGTTGTGTGCGATCTGGCAGGCTTCGGAAACGAGTACTTTCAGCGAAAGAAACCGTGGGCCATCAAGGACGAAACAGCCGTGGCCAGCGCAGTACATTTCATCAAGGCGATGGCTGTGTTGTTGCTCCCATACGTTCCGGACTTCGCTTCTTCCGTTCTAAGGATCTTGGGTCTTGAAGAAGCAACATGGGCGGATCTGAAATCGGAGATCGGCGGAGCGAAGCTGACTGAAGATCGAGTGTTGCTGGAGCGAATCGATATCCAGCAGATCCGCGAGGCCGCGACAAGGTTCGAATCCATCTCCGGCGGCGTGCCCCAAGAAGCGGAAATCGATCGCATCTCGTTCGAGGAATTCAAGCGACTCGATCTGCGCATCGCAAGAATCCTTGCTGTCGACGAGGTTCCTGGGGCAGACAAGCTCTATCAGCTGACAGTGGATTTGGGAAGCGAGCAGCGGAAGTGTGTTGCTGGGATCAAAGAGCATTACAGCGCGGAAAACCTGATCGGCCGAACTGTCGTCGTAGTCGCCAATCTGGAGCCGACGGTAATCCGTGGC
>DAOVHV010000043.1 GCA_030671645.1 bacterium
GACTCCCAAGCATTCTCAAGGAGCTGGAACCGTGAAATGGATTGACAGCCACGCTCATCTGGATGACCGTGCCTTTGAGGCGGATCGTGCCACCGTGATCGCCCGTTGTTCCGAGGCCGAGATGGGGGTTCTAGCGATCGGGTCGTCGCTTCGTTCCAGCCGAGAAGCGGTGCGATTGGCGAGCCGATATCGGAACATATGGGCCACGGTGGGGATTCATCCCCACCACGCGAAGTTTGTCGATGAGGCTGCGCTGATCGAGCTGAAGGAACTTGCTCAAGACGATCTCGTGGTGGGGATCGGTGAGATCGGCCTTGACTACTATCGTGACCTGTCGCCTCGCGATCGGCAACGCTCCGCGTTGCGGCAACAGCTGAACCTTGCGATCGAATTGAACCTCCCCGTCTGCTTGCACAATCGGGAGTCCACGGACGATCTACTCGCCATCCTGAAGGAGACCGGCAAGCGCCATTGCGGTGTGGTGCATTCGTTTCTGGGGGACGGGACGTTGGCCGATGAATTCCTGGACATGGGGTTTCATCTGGGGATCGGCGGGCCGCTTACGTTTCCCGGGAACGAAGTTCTACGAGTGGCGGTCAAGCGTACTCCCCTGGATCGGATTCTGCTGGAAACCGATTGTCCCTATCTCACGCCCGTTCCGTATCGCGGTCGGCGTAATGAACCGGTGTATGTGAAGTATGTCGCCGAGGAGATTGCCAAGCTCAAAGGTCTTGCGCTTCAAGACGTTGCAAAGCAAACGACGAAGAATGCGATCCGCTTGTTTGGGCTGAGCGATTGAGATCGACGTCTCGGAACGCGTCCATAAAGTTGCTTGCCGGCTGGCTCATTCGCCGATTTCGTCTGATGTGTGATACTCCCAAATATCGACCAGTTGTGGCGGATCTACATCAGGGAAATCTCTGTGAAATCGATCGGCGAGATCAATACGCGTTTGCGCACCGCTTCCATCAAGATAATAAAATCGACCGTCAGTCAGGGCGGCTTGAATCTCATTTACTCCGTCGCCATCGAAATCATCGATGCAAATTTCATAGCAGTTCGCCCGAACGAAATCCGGATCGATATTGACGATTATGTAATACCAGAGTTCGGTTCCAGGCGAGAAGTACTCCCCTCCTCCGCCTCCTGCAAGATCATCATAGGGTGGACCCTGCCCGGCGATATCGAGTCCGCGAAACGCATACAGCGTTTGAGGGTTCCACCAATCCGTCTTGATCGCGTTATTGCTGGCACTTACGACGACCATAACGTCGTTTGCTTCTCCAACTCTTCCGGTTGCGATCGTTTGTATAGAGCCGGGGTGCCAGTATTCAGCCAGTATTTCGCCCGACAAATCAAAGACGAGAAGCTTGCAAGCTTCAAAGTAGTTGTGTACGAACGCCACGAGAAGCTCATTCAATCCGTCTTCGTTAAGATCGGCGATGTGAATAGTGTCAACAAGGTAACCGTCGAAGGTCAATTCGGTCGTCGAATAGATACACTCTCCGTCGGGTACGGAATACGACCAGACAATATTCCCGTTTGAATCGAGCAGATTAATCGCTCCATCAATTCCATCCTCATAAGCGGTTCCAACAGCAATGCGATTGCGGTCGCCTCCAACTCGTGAAGAAAACGCCAAAGAACGGCGAATTGGAGTGTCGAACGATCGGCTCCAAGACGACCGAAGGGTCAACGCCTGCGCGTTCCTAGCCAGAACCATGTTTCCGTCTTCCGGAACCTCTATCGATGCCAGCGAAAACGTGTTTGCCGAATAGAGGGCGAATCCACCGAACATGACCGCCACAGCGAGAAGGGCGGCACACAAAACGCTGAGTAGACCAATTTGATGCCGGTGTCGCAGTTTTCTCAGTTCGGACAAACTGTCATGAGACAGCGGCACGGCAACGGCAGTCCCGGCGCCCTCTCGATGTATCATGCCCTGGCAAACTGCCGCTAGTTGGCCGGACACCAACAGCGGACTTCCACTGTCACCAGCGGAAACCTCGATATTCGTGATGACGGAAACTCCATCTCCGCGCTCTCGGACATCAAGGACTTTGCCGATGGTGTCCGATTCGGGAGCCGGCCGCTGTAATAAAATGGATTGGTCTGGACGGAGTTGAACGCTTTGCCTGGGAAGATGCGCAGAAATCAGATCCCGAGGACGCTTCTTGCGGAACTGGAGGATCGAAAGGTGGTCGCGCTGAAGAGCCGGTACTGGCAGGATTTTGGCTCCCTCGTACCGTATGCCATTGATAAGGATCGCGCGTGACTGGCCTTGCTCGACTAGTTCGATCAAATGGCTTGGAATCAGCAGCGCAAATGGTCGTCGCGCCACCACAACCCCAATGCCTGAATCTTGGCAATCGGCCGCCTGAATCATCACCTGGGCAACAGATAACCTATCGTCAGACTCAGTCTTTCGAAACATTCAACCCCTAGTCTTTCCCACGTAGGCTTTTGGCCAGAGTTTCAAGCGCCCTTGCCAATAAACGGCGCTGCTTCGGATCCTGTGCGGTCTCTCTCAATGCTTGAATGGCTTGCTCCAATACCGCATTTGAAGGGTTGGCATCGAATTTGCTGAACGCTGATTCGGGAGATCGAGCCGTTCTCTGAGACGTTGGTATGCCGTCGATTCGTTGCTTTAGGCGCTCTTCTCGCTCAGCGCGGGCCAGGTTCCACAGGGCCTCTTCACTTATCTCCAAGCAAGCGGCGAGAGCGGTGACGATGACATGGGGAGGGGCCGGCTTGCGTCCGCTTTCCAGAGCCGATATGTAGGTATTAGAGACTCCGGTACGGTCGGCGACTTGCCATTGAGTCAGGCCAAGTTTCTGGCGCAGTTCCTTGATCTTGTCCCCGAATCTTGCCATGTACGTTCCTTCCTCATTACCTGATTACCTGAATGGTGCAGTATAGTCCGGAATTGCTTGAAGGTCTACGGTTTGGAATTCCCAATACTGGTTGACTTGGATGTACTTCACTGGTAGAATACACCAATCTAGTCAACAAGAAGCGCACTCCGAGTAGAGGGAGAAAGTAGGCGGATATTTAGGAGGCCTCTGGGCTGATTGCGGTGGCATGACATGCTCCATGTTACATCAGAGGTCTCCTCCTCCTTCTAGACAGTGCAGTTTTCGATCAAGCTGGACGGCCCTTTCACTATCGTTGGCATCTCGAAAAAACCGTAAGGCCGTCACATGTCGTGTTCCATATTGCGGAATCTCGCCCCCGCCCTTTCGAATGTGTATGTTGTTTGATATGATCCGACAACTTCCGCGGACCTCGAGGTTCGCTTGCGGAATTGGGAGATGATGATGGACTTCGACAGTAGGCTGGCTAGGTTTCTTGAACGACCTTCCATAGTAAAGAACCCTGAACGCGAACAGCTGATTCGCGATGCCGTCGAGCGTCGCGAAGCGATCGTAACCGTTGGTGGAGCCCTTGCGACCTGGACTCCTCCCGAGTCCACCGGTCGCAGTCCACAAGATACGCTCACGGTTCAGCGTCCCGAAAGCTCTGGAACGATTGATTGGGATTCGCCGAACAACATTCCTATCGACGAGGAAACGTTCGATATGGTTCTGGAAGATGCGTTCTCGGCGTTGAACGCGAAACCGCATGTCTATGAATTGGATCGAGTTATCGGAGCCGATCCTGCATACGCGCTTCCGGTGAAGCTCTTGTCACCACTCGCACTCACTTCGCTGTTTGCTGACAACATGTTTCGACCTGTGCCCGAGAACATCGAAACCAGCGTGTTTGCCAATCGGCCGTTTACGTTGCTGGCGTTGCCCTACAACAAGCTGGATCCCGTCCGCTACAAAGGCCGATTGCGCGTCGATCCGCGCATCGGAGGAACCTCGACCATGGTCATTGCCATGGACTTGGATCGCCGCATCGGTGTGGTTATTGGCTCGGCCTATTGCGGTTCCGTCAAGAAGCTGATGTTCTCGGTGATGAACTATCTCTTACCTGCGGAAAGCATTCTGCCGTTGCACTGCTCGGCCAACGAGGGGCCCGATGGAGACATTGCCTTACTCTTGGGGCTTTCTGGCACCGGCAAAACGACGTTGTCAGCGGATCCTCGACGTGCCCTGCTCGGAGACGACGAGCATGGATGGTCTGACAACGGAATAGCCAACTTCGAAAATGGATGCTACGCTAAACTGATCGATCTCGATGCCGCCAAAGAGCCTGAGATCTTCCGTGCCATCATGCACAAGGATGACTACGAGCAGCATGGTGCCATTGTGGAGAATGCGATGGTTTATCCTGACGGCACCTTTGATCTGACTGACGATCGCTTGACTCCCAATTCACGTGGCTCGTATCCGTTGTCCTTCTTGTCGAATATCAAGCCGTCTTCCGTCGGCGATCACCCTACCACCATTCTCTTCCTAACAGCTGATGCCAACGGCGTATTGCCTCCCATCTCCCGATTAACCAAAGAGCAAGCCATGCTCTGGTTCTTGATGGGATACACCAGCAAGCTGGCGGGGACGGAGACGGGGATTGTCGAGCCTCAAACAACCTTCTCACGATTCTTCGGAGAGCCGTTCATGGCGAGAAACCCCGGCGTCTATGCGTGCATGCTGGGAGAAAGGCTCGATGCACATGACACCGACGTCTATCTTGTCAACACCGGCTGGGTCGGAGGTCCTTACGGCGAGGCCGGGCGAGTGGACATCGATCTTACGCGTGCCATGGTTCACGCCGCTCTCTCAGGAGAACTTCGCAACGTCGAGTACGACGCCAACGAGCTGTTCCACGTATCCATTCCGAGAACCTGTCCCGGTGTTCCCGCTGACCTATTGGATCCTCGCCAATCGTGGGAAGACCCTGCTGCCTACGATGTGAGGGCAGCCAAGTTGGCAGCTGAGTTCGCCTCCCATTTCGACAAAGCATATGGAGAGAAGGGAATCGATCCGGAAGTTGCAGCCATGTGTCCTGGCAACTGAGTCGCAAGCGACTCAGTTGCTTCGAGTTCTCTGCAGAGCAGAGAACTCCCCCCGCCAAACGCGCCTTCAGTTGCTTCGAGTTCTCTGCAGAGCAGAGAACCCCTCCTCACCAAACGGGCTTTAGCGGAAGCGATTCAGTTGCTTGGAGTTCTCCGCGGTCGCGGCGAACTCCCTCTCTGAACGCGATTTGGCGAAATCGATTTTGCAGTTCGCGCCACAATGCGCGAGCTGCGAAACGCAGCTTCAGTTAGGAATGGCAGGTATTTGGGATGACGCCACTTCCAGACAAGAATCACAATTCCGAATACGATTAAGACATCGAATAGCTCACCGAGTACTTGTCGATCTCCTGCTGCTTGTTGGTTTGGAAGAGCTTGCTCAGTATCCTGCGAGCAACGTCTTGATTGAAGCTGATGGAAACGAAACTGCTGTGCTTACAGCACTTCACGAAGCGAGCTTCGAGGACATGAGTACCTGGCATTGGCTTGGAGTTCGACTCCCTCAGCCGGCCGTAAAGTCGAGAGAGACGGGAAGACTAAACCTTGACAACGTAACAGTGTGATGTTATACTGCGATCGTAAGGTTTCAGGAGGTGAAGTAATGATAACGTCCGACTTCGAACTCAAGATGCTGGCGAAACTTGTCCACGAAGATGCAATAATGAAAGCCCAACAGAGAAAATTCACCCAGAACATGAAGAAGCTGAAGCACGTCCCGATCAACAAGCATCGCACATTCGTGATCGGAGAACGAAGACCTTGCCAGTGTTAAAGAAACAATGTGTTGTTCTAGAAGGAGGCTCAGATGGGAGATGAGCACCTGATCTCAAAGAAGGAAGTTCTCGCACAGATGGGGATTTCCTATGGACAGCTCTATCGCTGGAAGCGGAAGGGGTTGATTCCTGAGTCCTGGTTCATCCGTCGATCAACGTTCACGGGACAGGAAACCTTCTTTCCCAAGGACAAGATTGTCGAGCGCATTGGCCGAATCAAGGACATGAAAGGTGAACATGCCCTGGACGATCTGGCCGAAGTCATCTCGGAGCACGTGAACGCCAAGCTTCAGGTCGCCTTCGGGAAACTGAAGCAACTGGGATGGTTCGACGAAGAGCTGGCGCGCTCCTGCGGGATCGTCGAGGACGAGGCAGCCACGCTTTCGCTTCGCGATGCCTTATGTCTGGCTGTATTGAAGAAATTGCGTCGATCGTCTCGCGAAGAAGAAATCGAACTTGCCAACCGCACGCTGAATCAGGCCATCGCGAAAACGGGGATAGATCTAACAGCGCTTGAAGGGAAGACGTTGCATCTTCTCAGAAAACAGATCTCCGGTGCCGGGATCTCTGCCGAAATCAGCGTCATCGTGATCGCGCGGGAGGAACTCATCGTGGATCCCGAGATGCGGCGGATCGATTCCGTCGATCTGGCGGCGATGCTCCAACAAGTCAAATTGGATCTTGCCAAATGTTGTGGACCCGAGAAGCACAACGAAGAGTCTTCTGAAAACCAAGCAGACGGGAGGAAAGAGCATGAGTGAAGAGAGAAAATCTGTCAGCATTTCCGGTGCCGGTAGCATTGCCGGAGGCTCTTACTCCCGTGTTTCCATATCCGGCGCGGGCAAGGTCAGCGGCGACCTGTACGCAGAGGAACTCAGAATGTCCGGAGCCGGACGTGTCAGCGGCCATTGCGAGGTCGTTCATCTGAGCATTTCGGGAACCGCTAAATTCGAGAAGGCCGTTGTTGCAGACGAGATGAAAGTTAGCGGCGTTGTCAAGGTGGATGGTCCGGTCAAGGTCAAGGAGTTGAAATGTTCCGGCACCTTCCGCGCCTCCGAGAACATCTCTTCCGAATACGTCAAAGTGAGCGGTCAATTGTACGTGGGCGGAGACGTGGAAGCGGAGATCTTTCGCGCCAGCGGAGGTTTCGATATCCGCGGTCTGCTGTCGGCCGATCGTATTGAGATCCATCCTGGAGGGCGGTGCCGTGTAAAGGAGATCGGCGGTGCCCGCATTGACATCCGGCGTTATGGATCTCGAGATCACGCCGGCTTGTTCAATTCCCTGTTGCGAGCTCTGAGCAGCGCGTGGGGCGGTGAGGTCGAAACCGAGTTGATCGAAGGCGACGAGATTTACCTCGAAAATACGCGGGCCGATGTCGTTCGAGGGAAACAGATCGAGATCGGTCCCCACTGCAAGATCGGACTGATCGAGTATTCCGAATCGCTCGAGGTTCACGAAGATTCGGTCGTTGGAAAGCAGACCAAGATCTAGATCTGAACCCTGAATGAACCAAACCCGAGGCATCCCGTACTAACCAGCGGAGATTGGCATCGAGCAACGTTGGCTCAATCGCGTGAATGGGCAGCTCTCTTGACCGGCCATTGCCATTGATAAAGTCAACGTAGCCGCCAAGTAAGCGCGAGCCAATGGGTCGGTGTTCCGAGAAACAC
>DAOVHV010000149.1 GCA_030671645.1 bacterium
GAGGTCTTCCGAAAGATGATCGAATCGAGTGAGGCCTACACCCAGGACTCGCTTCGAACCGCCATCGACGATTGGTTTGGGGAGACAGCGCGATTCCATACCTGCTCAGCAGACAACATGACGGCCGACGAGCTGATCGCCTTTCTCGCCGCACGCCGCAAGTTCTTCTCCAACGAAACCGGATTTCGGGTCAACGAAGACGAGATCTGCGACGATGCATAGTGAGTCAAGCACACGTTCCGGCTACAGGCCCTTGTAACGCTGTCAATAAGGATGTTGACCTGAATCATCCGAGGATTTCCGCACGAGCGATCATCGAGTTCGAGGGTAACATGTTGCTGTCCAGCTATCGCGATGGGTCCGGCGACTGGTTCGTATTCCCCGGCGGGGGGCAACGTTCCGGCGAGACTCTGCATGAATGCTTGCTGCGTGAGGTGGAAGAGGAAACGAGCCTGAAGGTCGAAGTAGGCCGCCTGCGTTGGGTGCGCGAATTCATTGCCGCCGACTTCCCTGACTCGAAGATCGATCCCGATTTCCACCAAGTGGAAATGATCTTCGAATGCCGCATGAAAGACGGCCAAGATGCAAAACTTGGTCCAAATCCCGATCCCGGGCAAACGGGACTACGCTGGGTCTCCATCGATCAGCTTCTCATCCTGTGCTTCTACCCGCAGGAAGTGGCACGAATCTTGAATGGCGATTTGCCGGATCGGAAGTACCTTGGAGTAGTCTAGGTCTACAACCAGGAGGATGCGATGAGCTCATCGGACGGCCGATTGCCAGCTCAATTAGAGACAGAACGATTGATCCTGCGTTCCTATACCGAGGAAGACGCATCGTGGTACTACCAGATGAGCCTGAGAAATCGCGATCACTTGAGGCGCTACGAATCGGGGAACGTGGCCATGTCACTGATGAGTGAGGAACATACGCGGAAGATATTGGGCGTGCTGGCCACCTATTGGGACGGGGGAACGTGCTACTTCGTCGGGGCCTTTGCCAAAGCTACAGGTAAGTTCGTGGCCCAGGTATATGTCGGACCGTTCAATCGGAAGCCGGTCGAATTCATCATCGGGTACATCGCCGATTGCGTGCATGAAGGGCGAGGCTATGTCACGGAAGCCGTTACGAAGACTGTGGCGAGCATCTTCGATCACTTGGGAGCGGATCGAGTTCGAATCCATTGCGACGAAACCAATGCGCGCAGTCGCCGTGTAGCCGAACGATGTGGCTTTCACAAAGAATCGAGCTTTCTTGAGGAGAAGAAGGGGCCGGACGGCGCACTCCACACTGGCACCACGGTCGTGTATCTCAGACTACGAAGCGAGCACGCTTCGGGCTAGAATGCTGCGGTGAGTGCAGATGCCAATCCTCGATATTGAAGCGGTCCTGTTTGACGACGAAACCATTCATTCGAGCTGGGCAACAGAGATTGCTGACGTAGCCGGGAAGATCTTCGAAACAACGCCCGGACGAACGTGGGTTCGCATTCGAGGACTGCCCCGTTCGCACTATGCGGAGAACGGTATTGGGGATACTCTGGAGCATTGTCCTGTGTTCGTATCCGTGCTCAAGGCCCAGTTGACTGAAGTCGAGCATCTGCGAGTCGAGGTTGAGAAGCTCGCGGCGGCGATTGCTCGGATCATAGGACGCCCAATGGAGAACGTCCATGTCCTCTACTTGCCCCCAGGGGAGGGGAGAATCTCTTTTGGAGGGAAGCTGGTCGAGTAAACGTCTGAACGGATCGGAGGCCGACGAAATATGAAGCTGGGTAGCATCGTACTGCTTTGGACGCCGCGGGTGTTGGCAATGGCAATGGCCCTCTTCCTGGCGATGTTTGCCATGAGCGTATTCTTGGAGGGGAAAGATTTCTGGGAGACCAGCGGAGCGTTCGTCACGCATCTCATTCCGTCGTTCTGTGTGATCGCGATTCTTGCCATTGGCTGGCGCCGCGATGGTTTGGCCGCTCTCGGTTTTCTTGCATTGGCGATCGCCTACTTTGTGGCCTTCGCCGGCTGGAAACACCTCCCGGAGTCCTTGATTCTTACGCTTCCTCCGCTGGGAATCAGCGTTGCTTTCTATGCCAGGATGCGTTTGCTGAAAGACTCGAAAACGGAAACCGGCCAAGTCTCCCAAGCTCCGGATCAAGGAGCGTAAATTGACTTCCTATACTTGGCTCATTCTCGATGCGGATGGAACATTGCTCGATTTTCGACGTGCCGAGGCCGTCGCCTTGGGAAGGACGCCCGTTCAAATGAAGCTGCAAGTTCCCGGAGATTTCTGCGATATCTATCACGCAATAAACGATTCTCTCTGGCGGGAATTCGAAGCCGGAGTCCTTCGCACACACGAGGTTCGAACCGAGCGCTTCATGCGGGTGTTTGAGAAATTGGGAATTGCCGCCGATTCGAACGCATTCAGCGACGCATTCTTGGAGAACATCATTCGGGAATCAACGTTCATCGATGGAGCCGAGCATCTGTTGGCCAGGTTAGAGAATCGTATCGGCCTGGTCTTGCTGACCAACGGGTTTGCCGATGTGCAGCGTGCCCGTATCGCGCGGTTGGGGCTGGGAGATACGTTCGGTTGCGTGATCATCTCCGGAGAAGTCGGTGTGGCGAAGCCCGATCGCGCAATCTTCGAGATTGCCTTTGAACGAATGGGGCAACCGGACAAGGCCAACGTCCTTATTATCGGAGACTCCCTTTCTTCGGACATACAAGGCGGGGCCGATTACGGCATCGATACGTGTTGGTTCAATCCGGATCAGCGCACCAACACGACGGGGATCGAGCCCACCTACGAGATCGGACACCTGAATGAGGTAGCGGGGTTGCTATTCCATGCCGAGACAAATCATGACTGATCCGCTTCGTGATCGGTTGAGGCAAGCCTATGACAACGGTGCCGAAGCGCGAGATGGCCGTGTTCTGCCCCAATGGAAGGCATCCGAGCGCGCCGATTTCCTGTCCCAGCTTCGAGCCAACGGCCTGACGCGACTACTTGAGGTTGGCGCAGGAACGGGCCGGGATGGCAGGTTCTTCGCAGATGAAGGATGCAACGTGACATGCATCGACCTGTCCCCAGAGATGGTGCGGTTTTGTCGAGACAAGGGGTTGGAGGCGCTGGTGATGGACGTGGCGGAACTGTCGTTCGAAGATGAATCTTTTGACGCGGTCTATTCATTCAACAGTCTGCTCCATCTGCCCAAGGACGAGCTCCCCGGTGTGTTGCAGGAGATCCGGCGTGTTCTAAGGCGCGAAGGCTTGTTCTATCTCGGCACCTATGGCGGTTTTAATCACGAGGGAATCCATGAAGGTGACGACCATGATCCTCCAAGATTCTTTTCGTTCTACGATGATGAACAATTGAAGTGTGTGGTCCGCGAGCTGTTTGGCATTCTGGATTTTCGATCGATTGACATGAATGAACGCGATCCGCGATTCCGTTTTCAGTCTCTCTTGCTTCGAAAGCCGAGTTGCTAGTAACCTGGGTCTCGACCGGAAGGGGTAATGTATGGAACTGAAAGAACTCGTACTCACATCCAATCTCGCTGACATCGCGCTGATCAAGCCTCTGCTTGATAGTGAAAGCATTCCTTACCTTGCCGAGGGAGAGCATTCACATTCGGTCCGCCCGTTGGCCGA
>DAOVHV010000168.1 GCA_030671645.1 bacterium
CTTGTTCAGGCCCGAGAGAGCACGGATGTCGCCAATCTGGTTGTTGCCCAGCGCGAGATACGTAAGGTTGGTCAAGCTCGATAGCGCGCTAAGGTCGACGATTTGGTTGTCTTCCAGATCGAGTCCCGTGAGGTTGGTTAAGCCCGATAGTGCGCTGATGTCGACGATCTGGTTGCTGCCCAGCCCAAGCAAGTCAAGGTTGGTCAAGCCCGATAGTGCGCTGATGTCGGCGATCTTGTTCTCGTACAGCCAGAGCGTCGTGAGATCAACACAGTATTGAATCCCCTCGAGACTAGCGATACCGCCAGCAGAGGCATCGAGCTCCGTTATCCCAAGCAAGTCGGTATAGTGAATGTCTTCAGTTGGTTTCTCGATCACCCGGCGGATGCTTGTTTCAAGTGCTGGATCGGGGAAGTTGACAACTTGGGTTTCCTCGGCCGGTTCTCCTGTCTCATCAGAAGCGACTGTTTCAAGTACCGGATCGGGGGAGTCGACAACTTGGGTTTCCTCAGCCGGTTCTCCTGTTTCATCAGAAGCGACTGTTTCAAGTGCTGGATCGGGCGAATCGACAACTTGGGCTTCCTCAGCCGGCTCTCCTGTCTCATCAGAAGCGACTGTTTCAAGTGCTGAATCGGGGGAGTCGACAATGACGTCAGAAGATCGTTGACATCCAGAGATCGAGATCATAGTAACAAGAACGCTGATCGCCAAGATCACTCCAATTACTGTCAGTCTCCTGCCACCTGTGTTCCTCAATCGATTGCTGTGCGTCATCATGGTGGATCAGGGTATCAGGATAAGGGACACAAGCCAACAGAGCTTTCGCAACAGGAGCAGTTCTTTGTTGCCAGTGTGCTGCCCCAGTGACCGATCCCTGATAGACAACGACAGCCCCCGGCGTCCATCGTCCGGTTCTGAGTTTTGGACATGTCAACCACAGACCAAGCCCATTGCACACTCTGCGTTGGCTGTGTAGCCTAGCAACGGAGGGTTGCTATGCATTCGTTCGATCAGTTACCTGAATCTGAGAAGGTCGAACGCTTTGAGCGTTTCGCTCGAAAGGCGCTTATCGCCTACGGATTGGAAGACGCGGAACTGCGCTTGCTCGGCCAGTCGGTTAATGTCGTCTTCCGCGTTCAAACCGACGACGGACGTTGGGCACTTCGAATTTGCAGCGCCGGCCGGGATCACAAGATTTTGCTGCGCGAACTCCTGTGGCTGGTGGCGTTGTGCCGAGACACGGATCTATCGGTTCCGGAACCCGTCATCATGCGATCCGGCGATCTTCTGCGTAGCGTTTCCATGCCCGGCCTTTCGGGATTTCGCGCTTGCATGCTCTTCCGCTGGGTCAAGGGCCAGTTCGAAGACGACCTCATCACCGATCACTTGCGAGCTGTCGGCCAGTTTACGGCAACCCTTCACAAGCACGCCGAAACGTTCCGCTGGCCTGAAGAGCTGGATCTTGTCAAGGTTTCGGCCGACGCCGTTGGCAGCAATGTTCCCCGGGCGACGCTCAAGTCTCATTACTCCAATAGCGATGTCGAATCGCTGCTTGCCACCATTCCCATCATCCAACGCGGCATGCGTTCGCTAGGAGAGGGGCACGACGTCGCCGGTGTCATCCACGGCGATTTACATCAATCGAATTACCTGTTCCACAGGCGAGAGGCTCGGGCTATCGGTTTCGAATGTGTTCAGTGGAACTACTATGCCTATGACATCGCGACCACGTTCAGCTACCTTCGTGGGCGATCGGATTCTGAATCCCTGAAATCGGCCTATGTTGAGGGCTACATAGGCGTTCGTCCCATGCCGTGCGATCTGGAGGAACACATTCCTGCATTCGACATGTTGCGAATGTTTACCATGATCTCGCGGATTCTTGGCACTCCGCGACTGAGAACGGATGAGTCGGCTTCAGCAACCCTCGAATCCGCAGTTCGGAAGGCCAAACTGCTCGTGCAGGGCGAATAAGAAAACGGGTTGCCGCAGTGCGACAACCCGTAGCATTCAAATCATACCGTTCCTCACTCAGCGAATCCCCAAAGAACGGCATCGAACGACTGAATGTTTTCCGGCAGGAACACGTCTTCCGAAACTTCGGAATCCGGCCGTCTCTGTTCGAGAATCGTAATGGTAGTGGTGCTGCCGTCCGAGTGGTTGGTGGCCAGCATCTCAACTGTCGTCAGTTTGCCTTCGAATTCCCCCAGTGCGAGAACGTCCATGGTGGTGTCGAGGTTACCAAGGTTGTTGTATGCCTCGACCTTCAGCATGATGAGAAATTCGGTGTCAATCCACACAATCGAGCGAGGATTATCGACGTCTACGCCCGGCTTGGCGGTTGATTCGATCTTGTAGGCGGTACGAGTTTGGTCGCCAATCACGACGTCCTCTTCTCCGAGGAGCACGGTGTCATAATCAGCACGGCCTTCGCGATCCCCGAGATCGGAATAGGATAAGGCACTGCCGGCAAAGCTGCCGCCGCGTTCATCCTCGGAGACAAGCTCCTTGATAACTCCCAGCACCGGCAGATATAGCCAAAGGCGTGCATTGTCGTCGTCGGTTTCGCCTTCGTGTGTCAGGAAGATGGTTCCCGCCACATCCAGCGGCTCGATGAAGTAGATGAGCGAACGGTTGGGAATGGACAGCGAGCCGAACAGGTTAGATCCGGTGGTCCCGTCGCCATAGATGTTGTCAAAGCGGATGATGGAGATCATGCTGCCTTCGGCTAAGGCATCGGCTTCGGCGTCCACCATGTCCATGATTTCGTCGGCAGTCAGGGCAGCGGCCGTCAATCCAAGCAGTGCCACACTGACGACGATCACTCCAAATCTTGCGATGTTCTTAAACATTCAATGCCTCCTTAGAACAAGTACTCTGTCTTCGATCGATCGTTCCTTAGGATCTGCGCTTCCACGGAAACCGCGACAAGAACTTTGGTTGCCATTGCACCAGAATCGCTGGGATGATCGAGATTGCCGACAGAGCGCTAATCCCCATCGTTAGGGCGATCTGCCACCCGAACGTTCTAATCCCCTTGAACGAAGCGAAGATCAGGATGAAGAATCCAAGCGCTACGGTCAGGGCGTTGTAGGTAATCCCTCGTCCGGTCGTTTGAATTGTCTTCTGTAGGGAACGCTCGGC
>DAOVHV010000009.1 GCA_030671645.1 bacterium
GGAAGCTCCCGTCTGTACCACCGAACTCAGGGTCAGGCTGACGGCAACAGAGCGCTTCATGATGGCGCATACTAATCGCAGAGCGCATGCCTGTAAAGCTACAGGCTGTGTAAGTGACCTTGGTGAGAATGGCTCGTCAGCGGATGAGGAATCCTCGCACGCCGACGACGGAATTGTCGTCACCGTAATCGAACGAGACGACTGCTTGCTAAACACCGGTTGGCGACGGTTCCCCGTCAAGGGTATCGATACGATCCGCTTAGCACCGGCAGCACCTTGAATTCATCTGCCCACAGATCGGCGTGGCCACGCCTGTCTGGAGCCATCGCTGGACAGCCGTGAAATCCAGTGCAAGCCTATTCAGAAGAAGGGAGAAACAGGTTGTGTAACAGGAGTTGTTGCAGGTCAGCCAGTTTCTCCAGCGCCGAAGCCAAACGAATTCGATACTCCACCGGGAATACTGCCGACTGCTTAGAGTGAATCTTGGAGATGTCGATCTCGAACACAGGATCGTTTTCCCGCTGCGCCGCGCTCAAGGACACGTAGCTTAAAGCCTCCCGCGCCTTGAACACTTCAGCCAATCCGTCTTCGGTGATGTTGACGGCTTCGGCCAACTCGGAAAGAGATGGGAGTTTGCCCGTCTCGCGTAGCAGTTCGGCTTCAGTGACTTCGATCAGGCGGTTGAGATCCTTCATCCACTTGGGGATCGTCACCCGTTTCGCCTGGTCCCGGATGTGATGCCGAATCTCTCCCTTGATCAGGTTCTCAGCGTATTCACGGAATTCCTTCCCATGAGATAGATCGAAGTTGTAAACCGCGTTCATGAGCCCAAGATAGCCGGAACGGAAGAGGTCTTCCGTTTCGAAACCACTGGCTGCGAAACTGGTCTCGATGATGTCTTGGATGATCGACGTTCCACGTTGGAGGATTTCCTCTCGCACCGTTTCGAGATTTCCGCGCTCGTCGGTTAGCAGTTGGAGGAGTTCATCAAAGGAGAGATCCTGCAATGGGTCGTCCATCATCAGATTCCAAACGCCAACTCGAAGCCAATCGTGACCAGCTGGATGCCCGAGAAATCAAACTCAGCTTTGGTGAACAGGATTACGCCGCAGAACTGCACGTCCGCATAGATGCACTGACCGGCAAACCCGGCGGCATCGAACGTGGTCAGACTCTTGAAGGTCACCGGATCAATCGAAGCCTCGATCGCAATCAACTGCTCGGCAAAGAAGAACGACGAGTCGAACGTGGTTGCCGTCGTGATCAAAACGCTGCACAGTTCAAACGAAACTGCGAAACCTTGCGAATCGAACACGATGGGGATGAGCGACGGAGGAGGCACTTCTGCGAATGACGTGTGCGAGGTGAAGCGGACGACATCGATCTCCAGATCGACAATGAAGTCCATTCCCGTAATGGCGAACCCGCCGTCAAGGCTCATCGACGCCAAGAAGGCCATCAAGGGTTCTTCAAAGCGGTAGCCCATCTCGAACAGCAGCTTGGTTAGACCGGTTTCATCGAACCAGATGGTGTTGCTGGCGATCAAACCCATGGTCTCGACTTCCAGCCGGAACAGCTCCTCCTCGAAGTAGAAATCGGGCACGATGGTCACATCTAGAACGATCGGCGCCGCGCACACTCCGTCCAGATGATTGAACAGATACAGCAGCTGGTAGCTAAAAGGCGCTTCGATTCCGCCCAGCAAGTTGATCAAATCCTCGGCACCAAAGCCCGTCAGACTAGTGATGGTGAACCCACAAATGATGCTGCTCGATAGCTCAAGCACGCTCCCCATGCTGTAGCTCGGCGTTTGCGGTCCACCAATGTCCGCCAGGATCAAGTCGAACCCGATCTCGACGCCAACAATGGATAGATCCACACTCAGCTCATTCCAGGTGAAGTGTGGTTCAAAGCGAATCTCTTCCGAAATCTGAACCGCGCCCAGATCAACGGCCAAGGTCACCACCTCGGATTGGAATCCGGTTAGATCGAATCCGGTCGCAGATGTGAAGGTGAAACCACTGACCGAAAACGCCAGCGTCAAGTCGGAACCGATATTGTATGAAGCCGGGGGAACCGGTGTATAGGAAATATCGAGGCCTACGCTTCCCGAGAATCCCACCTCACTGGCTGTCACGACTCCCATGCCTACCGTGAAAAGTAAAACGAACCCACACAAAACTATCCGTGCGCACATGCGTCGCATGATGACCTCCTCCAAGATCTCGTCTGTAAGGGTATTCGTACGAGGTCTGCAGCAGAGGGAAACCCGTGCAAACGGGGTTGTGGATTTGTCCTGGCGACGAGGGACACTTGGCCCGGTCCGCTGCAACAAGAAGCCCACTTACTGTCACAGCAAGCGGGCTCACACATAGCGTGTTTACCTATTTGGCGATCTTCATCCTCGTCAGCACAAGGCCCGTCAGCAATTTGGGATAGAAATCAGTTGACTTCTGCGGCATTTTCTCGTTGTGATCGGCCACCCGAATGACCTCATCTGGACTGGTGGCGTTCAGATAGAAGAACAGCTGTTCTTCTCCTTTCTTCAGCAGTGAAACACCTTCCTCGGCATCCACTGTGTAGGTCACGTTGCGCTGATCCTCTAGAGCCTGCGCATCGATTCCCAGCAACCGATCCAAGACGGCTGCATGGAGGATCGTGATATCAAGTTGCTTGTAATCCTCCGAGCAAGCGGAGGGAATCAACTCATGCATGAAACTTTCGTCCTTCAGGGTCAGGGTGACAAAGGAGTCTCCGGCAACACATCCGAAGATATGTCGTTGGCCTCCATTTCGCGTCGCTGAAACCATCGTTTCCAGCGAATCATACGTTTTGACGTTGAAATGCTCGGCTGCGTCTTGGAAAAACGAGGCGGCATCGAAGCAGTCGATGCCATGCACTAGACGGTGAATTGGTCGAATAGACATACCCGGTTCGGAAACGTTGAACAACGTCATCATGCGAACGCCGAACGATTCAGGCTCAGCCGGCTGCCAGGATTGCTCTTCGCACTCGTTCATGAAATTGACGGCCGTTTCGTAGCGATGATGTCCATCCGCGATGTAGAGGTCCTTGTCAGCCAGAGCCATCTGGATCGCGTCGATGGCAGCAGCATCGGCAATGCGCCAGACCTGATGGCTGTTGCCATCCGCATCCTCGGCTTCGATCAAGGGGGCTTCGTTTCTCACGATTGCCTGTAACGCTTTTTCGGCGGCTCGCGTGGGATCGTCATAGAGCATGAAGATGTGGCCGAAATTGGCCTCGGTGGCGCGCATCAGCTTGAGACGATCCTCTTTCGGCCCCTTGAGCGTCTTCTCGTGTGCATGGACCTTTCCCGCCTCTAGCTTTCCAAGGGCGACAATTCCCTTGCGCGTCAAGCGCTCGCCTTCGAACAAGTAGGTCTGGTGATAGGCATAGAGCACTGGCTCCGTCTCGCGAATCAGGACTTTCTTCTCAATCCAGTCATCCAGATACTCGGCCGCGCGCGTATGGACGTTATTGCCTTCTGAATCGCCTTTCTCGGCCAGCCCCTTGATGATGCGCACGATGTTATACGGGCTGCGCTGATAACACGCCTCCTGAACATCGGGATACACGCGATCATACGGCGGCGCCACGACGTCCGACATCTCGCCGACGATCGCCGGATTGTAACGGTATCCTCGAAACGGGATGATCTGAGCCAATGCGTCCTCCTAGGAATTCGAACGGGCGAATTCGATCACAATGTCGGCTGCTTCTCGTCCGACCCGCGCTTGCGCTTCTACCGTCGCAGCCCCGATGTGTGGGGTCAAGGAAACGGCCTCCTGTGCAAACAACGGATGATCGCTGGCCGGCGGCTCCTGCTCGAACACGTCGAGGGCGACGCCGGCTATCTTGCCGGAGTCCATGGCCGCCACCAACGACGTTTCGTCAATGACGCCGCCGCGGGCGCAGTTCACCAGATAGACACCGTCCTTCATGATATCGAATTGAGATTCCGAGATGGACGGGCCGACCTTTGGATCGAACGGAATGTGCAACGAAATGAAGTCCGAACGCGCCAACAGTTCGTCTTGCGTCATCATGGGTGCGATATCGGGAATCGGGCTCTCCGTTAGGAAGGCGTCCGAACAAAGGATCTTCATGCCCAAGGCAGACGCCTTCTGAGCAAGCGACTGGCCGATGCGGCCGATGCCGATGATTCCCAGCGTCTTCCCGGCAATCTCGATTCCCACAAGTTGCTTCTTCTCCCACAAGCCGGCCTTGGTGGAAACCGTTCCCCGTCCGATGTGTCGGGCCAAAGAGTGGATGTGTCCCAATGCCAATTCAGCCACCGAATTGGAGCTGGCTGCCGGCGTGTTACGAACAGTCAAGCCCTTGCTCCGGGCATACTCCACATCGACGTTGTCCAAGCCCACGCCGGCGCGCACAACCAACTTCAGGTTGCTGCCCGCATCGATGATGTTGGCACGCACCTTGGTGGCGCTTCGGATCACAATAGCATTGTAAGTAGCGATTTCGGCTTCCAATTGTTCGGGAGTCAGGTCGGTTTTTTCGTCCACCTCGAGTCCCGCTTCACGCATCGCGGCAAGGGCTTTCGGATCGAGCGGGTCCGATGCCAACACACGGAATCCCATGTCATCCCTCCTATTGCCAGAAGCCGCGCTGATGGCTTACAGCAGCCTCCGTCTTGTTGCTTCGCTATATGCCGAGTACGGACTCGATGACCTTGAGCAGTCCCTCGATTTCGTCGACCTGCGTATCGCCCATGTGGGCAATGCGGAACGTCTTGTTCTTGATGTCTCCGTATCCGTTGGAGATTCGAAGGTTGTATTGGTCGGCCAGTGTCTTGATCATGCCCGGAACATCGATTCCCTTGGTGTTCACGATCGTGGTCAGCGTCTGCGACCAATATCCATCTTCCGGGAAGATGTCGAAGTGCTTCTTACCCCATACCTGCACGATAGAGGCCATCTTGGCGTGGCGAGCGAAGCGCCGTTCCATGCCTTCGGCCAGCATGTCGTTCAGCTGGGCGTTGAGCGCATACATGTGCGGAATAGATGGCGTCGACGGCGTCTGATTCTTGAGATGAGATTTCAGCATCAGCGGCAGGCTGAAATAGAAGGATCGCGGGGGTACATTCTTTGCGCGCTCGAACGCGCGTTCGCTTACAGCGGAGACTGCCAGTCCGGCAGGCAAGGCGAACGCCTTTTGCACCCCGGCCAATACGAAATCGATACCCCATGCATCGGTTTCGATGGGAGCTCCTGCCATGCCGCTCACTGCGTCTACCAGCAAGAACACGTCCGGATACTGAGCGACCACATCGGCAATCGCCTTGAGCGGATTCATCAGTCCGGTGGAAGTTTCGTTGTAGACAAGCGTGACTGCATCATATTTCCCAGTTGCCAACCGCTCATCAACCATCTCCGGCTTCACGGCAATATCCCACGGAAGCTCAAACGTATCGCACGGCACCCCGTTTCCCATGGTCATTTGGTGCCAACGCTTGGAGAAGGCGCCGTTGACCAAATTCAAGCACCGCTTGGCCACCAGATTGGTCACCGCTGCTTCCATTGCCCCCGTTGAAGAGGACGTAAACAGAAGCACCGCGTTGTTTGTGGAAAGCACGGTTTGAAGTTTGGGTTGGATGTCCGCGTAGAGTTCCGCGAATTCCGGCGCTCGATGATGGATCTGCGGAGTCGCCAATTCTTTCAAAATCTCCGGCCGCACCTGCGTGGGACCGGGGGTGAAAAGCCGCTTATGCATGCTGCCCCTCCAAAATACACTCCTGTGTTTCGTAGCGAGGGAGGATACTCGGTGGATTTCCGCTTTGCAACGGGTGTTGGCTCGTTTCGCGTGTCGGGAACCAAGCACGTTTGACGCAGATCATGGATTAGGAAGTTCGCCGGCTTGAGATTAGAATCGATCGGACTGACCAAGGAGGAAGCATGAGTCCAATT
This sequence comes from bacterium, assembly GCA_030671645.1. Taxonomy (GTDB): domain Bacteria; phylum Bipolaricaulota; class Bipolaricaulia; order UBA7950; family UBA9294; genus SPBW01. The sequence continues at coordinate 5,946 of DAOVHV010000009.1, forward strand.
GCCGTTGTCGGGGTTCTCGGAGTCGCCGTCTTGCTATGGGGAGTCCTCGCCTACAATCGCCTCGTTCGTCTCCGTGTACGAGCCGAAGAATCTTGGCGAGACATCGACACTCAGTTGAAGCGTCGCTGCGACCTCCTCCCGAATCTCGTCGCCGCGGTTCAAGGGTATGCATCGCACGAGTCCGAGGTCTTCGAGCGCGTAACAACGGCCAGGGCTCGATCGATTGACGCCGACTCACCTCGCAAACAAGCCGAGGCCGAGGAAGGATTGAAAAGAGCGATGAAATCTCTGTTCGCCGTTGTCGAAGCCTATCCGCAACTTCAAGCCAGCGAGAATTTCATGCAATTGCAGCAAACGTTGGAACAAGTCGAAGATGCCATCCAGCGTTCGCGGCGCTATTACAACGCGGTCGTTCGGGACTTCAACCTATTGATCCAGGTGTTCCCTCGCAACTTCATTGCAGGGATGTTCGGTTTTCGCGAACGTCAGTTTTATGCGCTGTCTGACGAAATCGAACGCACCTCGCCACGGGTTCGGTTCAAATGAGACGAGTCGAGAAGATTCTCAGCTCAACTTTTGTGCTCTTGGTCGCGTTTGCGATCGTCGCGACGGCCACGCTGCGGATCGATGATTTCGCCGTCGAGATCGACGTTGAGACCTCCGGCGAGCTTCTCGTTTCCGAGCAAATCAACGTTCGGTTTCTGACGCCGCATCACGGCATCGAACGCTTTGTTCCTATTTCAGGAAGAACGCCATGGGGAGAGACGGTCAAGATCGATCTGCGTCTTGAAGAGGTTCTTATGAACGGGGTCCCCGTTCCATACACCACGAGAATTCGTGGTTCCAATCGCTACCTCCGTATCGGAGATCCGGATCGAACGATCACGGGCAGCTACGAGTACACGATTCGCTACCGAGTGAACCGTGCGCTGCTGCTTACGGAGAATACCGTCCGGCTGTATTGGAACGTCACTGGCACTGAGTGGGACATCCCGATCGAGCAAGCATCGGCCATCGTCCGCTTTCCCGACGCAGTGAACCTTGAATCCGTTTCCAGCGTGTCCTATTTCGGGTACCATGGCAGTGCGGCTCGCGGAGCATCGGGAGTCCCTACAGAAGCCGGCAATCTGTTCTTCCAATCGGGAACCCTATATCCGGGCGAAAGCTTGACCATCGACATTTCAGTGCCGCGAGAGATGATCCCCATCGATCCACCATCGCTCTGGCAGCGCTTGTGGTGGTTCCTCGATGCCAACAAATATGCCGCTTTACCCCTTATCACGTTGATCGGCATGTTCGTTCTGTGGGCAAAGCTGGGGAAGGATCCCCGCAAGCGCGTTATCGCTCCGGCATTCGAGCCTCCCAGAGACATGCATCCGGGAGCCGTCGGAGTACTCATTGACGACCGCATCGATCTCCGCGATATCAGCGCCATGCTCGTCGGCCTGGCGGTCAAGGGTTATCTCACCATCCACCAACTGGAAGATGGGCAGTATTCGTTCCATCGCCAGCGTGCGACAGGGGATGACCTTTCTCCAGCGGAACAGGCCGTCTTCGAAGCGCTGTTCGATTCTCCCGAAGTTGAAGAACGAACGCTCGCTTCGCTGGAGCTGGAGTTCTATAAAACATTGCCTACGATCAAATCGCGCTTGTATGGCCAACTGATTGCGTCCGGTTATTACAAAAACAATCCGGAACGAACCCGGCGTTTCTACGTCACCGCCGGGTTGCTGGTCCTTCCCCTGGCCGGATACCTAGCCATCCAAACGATGTCGCTGTACTTGGCAGCCGCCATCGCGCTCAGTGGGAGCGTCGTGCTGGCGTTTTCACGGTTCATGCCTCGCAAGACGTCAAAGGGCGTACGAAAACTAGAGGAGATTCTAGGGCTGTCCGAGTACATACGCCGTGCAGAAGTGGACCGAATGGAGTTCCACCATGCGCCGGACAAGGGACCAGAGTTGTTCGAGAAGCTGCTTCCCTATGCCATCGCCCTGAATCTAACCTCGATTTGGACGCGTCAGTTTGAGGGACTGCTGAACGAGCCGCCTCAATGGTACGTCGCCGGTTCGCGCACTCCCGTTTTCAATGCCGTTCTCTTCTCCCATACCCTCTCCAGCATGACCCACAGCATGCAACGTACGTTCGTTTCGGCACCTCGATCTTCAGGACAGTCGGCCTGGAGCGGGCGAAGCACGTTCGGTGGCGGGTTCTCCGGAGGCGGCTTCGGCGGGGGCGGGGGCAGAGGCTGGTGAGCTCCCCCAACTTCTTGTAGAATGCCCTGGAAGGGGGTGCCGTGAAGAAGATGACCAAATCAGTCGCAGGCTGGACTTCAGCTATGCTTCTTCTTTGTGCCGTCTCAGTGCTGGCCGCGACGGAAACCGAGCTCACACACGTCAGTTGGGACCGAGCCTACCCGATCACTTGGAATCTGTTCCAACAAACACCTCCGGCCGATGCCGGTCATCGTGCCGAAGCCGCCGCCATCCACATGACCATTCGTTGGCATGCCGGCTATTCGGTTTCCTCCACCGACGGATCAACCTGGACCGGTCAAGTGACATCCATCACGGTTACCCATACGATGGAGCCCATGCTCTCGTGGGTCGTGCCCGGAAAGACCTACGCGAGTGTGTTGAGCCACGAGCAGCTCCATTTCGATCTGAGCGAGGTGTATCGTCGCAAGCTCGAATACCTACTGCTACGAACCACTACTTGCACAGGAACCACGCAGCAAGAGGCCGTCGACCTATTGAATGCATCTCTTCATCAGACAGCCGACGCCGTCCTACAGAAGCTGTCTGATATGCAGGATCTCTATGATTTGCAAACATCCCACAGCGAGAATAATGCCGAGCAAGACCGCTGGGAGACTTTGATCAACGAATGGCTCGCTGCTCCCTCAACGGCTCCTTAGCGGCGGAAGCTCGACACCTTTCGCTTTCCTTCGCTTGAACAATCCGGTGCGAAACTTGTCATGAACTCAGGAGTAAGTCCGTTGAAAGAAGACGTACCTCCTTACTCACAATCTGCTTCATGCCCACAGCAAGGGGCGGCGAAGAAACCCGCCGCCCCTTCCTCTTTGCTCGTCGAAGGAAGCCTCAGCCGTCTTGTCTCAAAGCACTATTGGAGGCATCCGTCAATCGGTATCCCAACCCGACGTAGGCCGCTTGCCCTAAAGACACACCGCCATCACCGCACGGAACAAGACGATTCGTGAAGAGTGAGTAGCCATTGGTCCCACAGAGATCGCGTATTCTGGAGCTGATGTGATCGTTGTAAGCTACACCACCGCTGAAGGCGATCGAAGAAATACGGCGTTCCTCGGCAAGCGTCATCCCCAATATCGTCATCCCCCTGGCCAAAGCCTCTTGGGCCGTCACGGCCACGTCCTGAATCGAGGCCCTTTCCGACAGCCGGACCAGCTGCGCGAACAGATGCGCCGTATCCAACCTTGGCATCCCTGCTTCGTCGATGAGCGCAGTGGAGATTTCATGAGTGCGACCTTGGATTGCAGCCGCTTCCAAACGCATGGCAGGTTCTCCTTCGTAGGTCCGAACCCGGCAGATACCGAGCCAGGCGGCCACTGCATCCAGGAATCGCCCCGCGCTGGTCGTAAACGGAGCGTTGATTCCGACATCGAGCTGTTTCATCAGCAGATCCACCTCGATTCGATCGAGGCCGCGCTCGACGATCTTGTCACGGATGCCTGCCGGATCTTCTCCAGCAGCGTACAGAAGCGACGCCGCCATCCGAAGCGGATTTCGTGCAGCCAAATCCCCGCCGGGCAAGCGAACGGGCCGGAGTGATCCCACGCGGGTGATCAACTTGTCTTTGACAGCAAGAACCTCGCCGCCCCATGCACCGCCATTCGGTCCGTAGCCGTAGCCGTCGAGGATGATGCCCACGGACTCCTCAAGGTTGTTCTCCGCCATCACCGAGGCAAGATGGGCCACATGATGCTGCACACGCACCAGATGTGCTCCAGACTCTTCAGCGAGTTCTTCAGCCAATCGCGTGGTCAGAAACTGCGGGTGGGCATCGCAGGCGATGATGGTCGGACTTCTCACGCGCGTAATCCGGCTCAGGTGGTCGATGGACTCGCGAAGAAACGTCAATGTTTCCAGATCATCGACGTTTCCGATGTGTTGCGACAATGTGATCTGTCCCCGATCGTAGACCGCAAACGCTAAATCAGACTCCGCCCCCAGTGCCAGAATGGGCTCAGCACCTAACGCCCGCTCCATTCCTTGAGGGACGAATCCTCGCGATCGGCGCAAGAACATGAAATCTCCCGCCACCTTACGTCGCACGGAATCGTCGCAGCGGGCTACAATGCGCCGATCGTGCAGCAGGCGATGGTCGGCAATCCCCTCAAGTCGAGCAACAATCTCGTCATTCTCAATCAACATCGGTTGTCCCGGCATGTTGGCGCTCGTCATGACCAAGGGGCCTTCGAGCGATTCGAAAAGTAGATGATGGAGTCCCGAGTAAGGCAGCATCACCCCGATGGTATGGAGGCCGGGGGCAATCGAAGGCAGCGACTTTCCTGCCTTCTTTCGAAGTACGAGAATCGGTCGATGCGGTTTGCGAAGCTCCTCGATTTCCTCCGTCGAAGCTTCGACGAACTCGTTCAGCATGCATTCGGCGGCCATAAGAGCAAGCGGCTGCGATGACCGGCCCAACCGGGTTCGAAGCTTGTCGATCGCATTGTCGCTTGTAGCGGCACATGCAATGTGCGTGCCTCCGATACCTTTGATGACGACGATTTTGTCATTGGAAAGGGCGCTAATGGCACGAGACAAGGCATCCGTTGCGTCTCCGTCGAATTGCAGGACCGGACCACAATCACCGCATGCCGTGGTCTGGGCGTGATAGCGCCGATCCAGCGGATCGGTGTACTCTTCGGAACAGGCTGGGCACATTGGGAATTCCGACATCGAGGTGCGCGGGCGATCGTAGGGCAACGATTCGATTACAGTGAAGCGGGGCCCACAGTCGGTGCAGCTGGTGGCCCAATATCCCCTGAATCTGCTGGACCCGAGGATGTCGGAAACGCACGCATCACAGGTCGCAACATCGGGAGGTAGTTGCCCGCCACCTGATCCCTCTTGGGTCGAGGGAAGAATCACGAACTCCTCGGTGCCGGTTGGTTCCGATCGAGACACATCAATGTCATCGATTCGAGAAAGCGGAGGTGCTTCGGTTTTCAGAGCCGTCACGAAGAACTGCAATTCTTGGGATGGACCTTCCACCACAACCTCGACGCCGGCGTCTCCTAGATTTCTCACCGATCCGCCAAGGTTTCGATCGTGGGCGATTCGGTAGACGAACGGGCGAAAACCGACCCCCTGTACGACACCGCGTACGAGCACACGGCGGCTTTCGATCTTCATCTCGAATCCGTCTCAGCGGGCGTCTGCACGCTCAACCGGTCGACGAACAACTCTCTTCCCGCTTGGACGTCAACCTTGGACTGACACTTCGGGCAGCTGAGAATGGGTACGGCAAAATGGAATACCTCGTCAGATACATGATCGACTGCACCCTCATAGCCACACGATGAACAGGACACACTCACCGAAACCAGCTCGACAATGAGGCGCGCACCTTCGAACGGCGTACCTTCTGCCAGCAGCTCAAAAGCATTGGCAAGGGCTTGATCGGACAGGATGCGCAGTTCCCCTTTCTTGAGAATGACGCCGACGATCCGTCCCTCGATTGTTTCCGCTTGGGGAAGCAGCGCGTTAATGAGTTCCGAAACTACTGCGTATTCGTGCATTCGAAGCCCAACGCTTCCAGTAGGTCATCAATCCCCTTCTCGTGACGTGCGTCGGTCAGCACGGCCTTGCCATGCGGGTTGATCCGCGAATAGTCCGATACAACGCGTTGTGGATCCATTCCAACAGCGTCGGCAAGGTCGATCTTGTTGAGGACGAGGATGTCGGTCTGCGCGAAGATTTTGGGATGTTTGCGCACCATATCGTCGCCTTCGGTCGTGGAGATAACGACCATTTCATTGGCCGTTCCGAGGGGAAAATCGGCCGGACAAATCAAGTTTCCCACGTTTTCGATGAACAGAATGTCCAGTTTATCCATGGGTAGATGTTCCATCGCATGGTCGACGGTGTGTGCATCCAAATGGCAATCATCCTGTGTATTCAAGTTGATCGAGTCGGCACCGTGGGAGAGGAATCGCTGATGGTCGTCATCACCGGCCGAGTCGGCGGCGATGGTTCCCACGTGAAGTCCTTGACCGGCCAGTCGGTCGATCATCCGTTCGATTAGCGAGGTCTTGCCACTTCCGATGGCACCCATCACACTGACTGCGACCACCCGTTTCTCTTCCAACAGGCGGCGATTGGCTTCGGCCAGCTCGAGCTGCCGTTTCAGGATATCCTCTCCATTCACTTGAACGTTGTGCATGTCCCTCTCCTTACGCGGCGGAATGATACGAGCCCCCCTGTCCCAGCGCAAAGGAGACGCCTATTTCCTTCTCCCTTTTGGTTGCATTGCGAGTCCGAAGCCTTATCATAAGCTCGCAAACTCAAGCTCGAATTTGGAGTATATTGGCAGAAATACCTTTCAAGATGCAGATTGAGATATCGAACTTATTAGGCCAACGATAAGGAGAACGTCGATGAAGAAACTGATCCTTACGCTTTCACTGTGTGCTGTTCTGTCCGCCGTCGCTTTTGCTTCTCCCACGATCTACGTCCTCATGCCCGTCTATAATTTCGGTTCCGTAACTGAGGGAATTGCCGTTACGCACACGTTCATGCTCGAGAACACCGGAGACGAAGTACTGGAAATCTCGGGCGTCAGCTCCTCGTGCGGCTGCACAACGGCCGACTTGGCAACCGATTCGATCGAACCCGGCGAATCCGTCGCTCTGGAAGTGCTGGTCGATACGGCAGGATTTGGAGGGACGATCTCGAAGACGGTCACCGTCTACTCCAATGATCCCGAAACACCCCTTCTCAGCTTACGAGTCATGGGGCAAGTGCAAGCGGCAGAGGCACATCACATCGCTGCCAGCGATGCCTATTACCTCCTGTACCTCCTCATCGATCTCCGATCTGTCGAAGAATACAACGCACATCATGTCCTCGGTTCCGTCAACATCCCGTTCGAAGAACTGGTTGAGACACTCGACGATCTTCCTCGCGAAACGATGATCATTTTGTACGACGCGGCCTTTGAGGTCAGCGAAGACGCGGCGTTGGCTCTGAGAAGCGAAGGCTTCTACTCCGCATACGCTCTTGTAGGTGGGCTGAATGAGTGGATCCATCAGTACGACATGAAATTCATGACAAACTCGGCAGCAGATTACGAACTCCCTTCGCGAATTTCGTACACGTACGAAGAGGGACAGGGAGCGCCTTCGCATCACATGCTCGCCAACGACCTCGACTGGTTGTTCTATCTCTGCGTGGACGTCCGTACCGTTGACGAGTACGAGGCCGGCCATATCATGGGCGCGATCAACATTCCGTTCGAGGAGCTGGAATCTTGGACCGATCTTCTTCCCAAAGGCGTTCTCTTGATTGCCTACGACCAGAACGGCTCTCTCGGAGATGCAGCAGCACTGTGGATGATCAACAATGACTTCCATAGCGCGCAGAGCATGCTGGGCGGTCTGGACGAATGGATTCGACAATATGGAGCGAGCTATCTGTTCACCAGCTCATCATAGCGAGTGCTGAACGCAAAAGGAGTCTCATTGACACGGAAAGCCATTGCGGTCCTGTTTCTGATCGCAGCCGTATCTGCCGTTCCGGCAGCGGCAGCGACAACCCTCGTCTTCTTTCACGAGATTGGCTGCTCGCATTGCGCACGCACCGAAGCATTCCTCGAATCGATCCACCCCAACTACCCACAGCTTGAGATCCTGCACTACGAAATCTCCGAGCCGGAGTCGTTGGAGCTTCTCGCCGGTCTCTTGGCTGCATATGACGTCGAGCTTGACTCCGTTCCCATGATCTTCGTCGGCAACGTCGCTTGGATCGGGGGAACGTTCTTCGGGCTGTACGACGAACCTTATACCGTCTCGGGCCGCGCTGCTGAGATGACGTTGGAAAGCGCCATACAACTGGCGATCGAAGAAAACGCCGCTTCGCCGTTGGATCGAA